>RDXP01000003.1 GCA_004292865.1 Sphingobacteriales bacterium | reverse complement strand
CAAGCCTTTGATTTAGCTTTGCTATCGCAAGGAATGTTAACGGGTGCTAGCTTAACCGAGTTTGTAAACAGAAGCGTAAGTTTGATATAGATTTTTTTTTAATGATTGTAAAAGCCACCTTGTGATAAATAGGGTGGCTTTTTTGTACCGGATGCCTTCGCTCCAAGCGAAAGCATCGGTGTAGGTGTAAAAGCAAAAATCAGTTTATAAATTGTATGATTTAAGGAAAGAAAAAAATATAATTTTGAAAGGGGGGGGATAATAGAAACGTATAAAAATAATCATGGGAAATGTAGCTACAACGGTTGAAGAACAAATAGAAATATTAAGAAGAAGAGGGCTAGAGTTAGACTATTCCGTAACCAAAATAAAAGAAATTTTGTTAGATATAGGCTATTACAGGCTAGGTTTTTATTGGAATCCATTTGAAAAAAACAGTACCCACGATTTTGAAAGTGGTAGTAAATTTTCGGATGCTGTTTCACTTTATTATCTGGATGTTGATTTAAGAAACTTGCTTTTAAAATGTTTAAACAGAATTGAAATTAATTTTAAAACTTGTTTAATATATTACGTATCAAACAAATACAAAGAGTCTCCCACTTGGTTTATCAATTCTAAAGTAATTAGCAATAACTTTATTATAGATATTGATAAATTTTACTCCGAAGATTTTAAAAAGAAAAATAAAGCTATTAAAACCCATCATCTCAAATACATAAATGACAAATATGCACCCGCTTGGAAAACATTAGAATTTTTTACATTTGGCACAATTTTAAAACTTTATTTAAGTTTAAAAAATGAAGATTTAAAAAAAGAAATTGCCTTTAAATTCGGTATAAAATCTTTAAAAGTATTTGAAAATCATTTAAGAACAATAATTTTTATTAGAAATATTTGCGCCCACGGCGGTGTTGTTTTCGATTTAAAAACCCCAAAAGGAATTTCTAATATTCCAGTTTTAAACTTTTACAAAAATGATAACCATTCGCTTGATGCTGCTATAAAACTGATAACTTTTTATTTAGGCAAAATTTCAATAGATAGAGAAACCGAATTAAAAAATAAAATAACGGAACTAATTAATCCTTACAAGGATAACATAGTATTAAGCAAAATCATCGAAACAAAAATCGGTTATTTATTTTAAAAAATTTACGCCGTTTTGATAAAATACACAAACATATTATCTATATTTGTATTATAGTGCCCCTTAGAACATAGCTTCTCTGATGCACTTTAAAATTTAACTTAAAACCTAGACACTTGCTCTAGGTTTTCTTTTTTATACGTCTTTTACACAATATTGCTAAAATACATTTGCAATTTTGAATTGGTAATTGTTATTTTAAGCTATTGCAATAAACCTGAGTTACGATGATTAAACTATAGTATAATTTGCTGTAAATCAATGTTGTTTACGATTTTAATGCGTTAACGACGGTAGCGGCCTGCCTGCGCAGGTAACACGCCCTAATCATCACGAAAACAATATTTATTAATCGAACCCGGGGTATCACGTATAATCCTACCCTAATTTTATAAATAAGAAATGTAAATTTGATTTAAAATTAGCCGCATAAAAAACATAGCCATGCCCGATACAAACTTCGAAATTCACTTGCCCCAGTTTGATGGGCCTTTTGATTTACTGCTGTTTTTTATTGAACGAGACGAACTCGAAATACACGCCATACTTATTGCCAAAATTACCAACGATTTTTTAGATTATATAAACCAATTAACCGCTTTAAATGTAGAGGTAGCCGCCGATTTTATTTTGGTTGCCGCTACACTTATGCGTATAAAGGCTAAAACCTTATTACCTATTCAGCACCACGAAAACGAGGAAGAAAACGGTATTTCGGAGGAAGAATTAATTAACCGATTAATTGCCTATAAAAAAATTAAACAACAAACCGAAATTTTAAAGGTTTACGAAGAAACCCGCGGCCAGCAGGTAAAACGTGGAAACATTGCCCACGATATTAGCTTGGCAAACGCCAAGCAGGGCAATTATAACGAAGAGGTACTGAGCTTTGATTTATACAAATTGCTAAAAATTTATAAAACCTTATCGGCAAAATATAATCAACAAATTGTGGCACATACACACGTAGTGGTGCAACAGCAATTCACCATTGCCCAGCAAAAAGAAATGATAAAACAATTAATGGATATAAACCAAAAACTAAGCTACCATCAAATAAAAAACAGTACCAAAAGCAAGGTAGAACTGGTGTATAGCTTTTTGGCGGTGTTAGAAATGGTGCAAGAAAACCTTGTGCTTATCGAAATAGGGCTAGGGTTTAATAATTTTTATATTCGGCCGCAGCCAATGCTTCTTCAATAAAACTTACGATTTTTATCCCATCTTTAATACCCACCTCGGGGGCTAAATTGTGGTGTAGGCAATGCACCACATTGGCCAAAAACTCATCGTGTTTATCCAACGAACCTTGGTAAAATTGGTAATCATTAGCAGTAGTAACTTTATCAAAAACAGGTATTTGGGTGCTTTTTTCTAAGTTTACATATTCCAATTTCTCCATATATTGGCCACCCACTTTAATATTTCCTTTGGTAGCAATAATGGTGAGGCTGCTTTCCACATTTCTATCAAAAGCGGCATTGGTATAATTAAAAGTACCTGTGCCACCGTTTTCTAAATCAAATTTTATGGTACCGCTATCGTTAAATTCGGTTTTTATATGCTTATTTAAGTTAAAACTTTCGGCAGCAATATTGCTAGGTTGGCCTGTAAGCCAAATCATCAAATCAATAAAATGCGAAAACTGGGTAAATAGTGGCCCACCACCAAGCTCAAGCGTAGCTCGCCATGGCGATTCGCTATAATATTGCTGGCTGCGGTTCCAAAAACAATTAATTTGTATAAACAGTATTTCGCCCAGCTTGTGGTCGTCTATCAGTTTTTTTAACCAAATAGAAACAGGGCTGTAACGGTTTTGCATTACGGCAAACACTTTTTTGCCCGATGCCGCTTCGGCGGCCAGCATTTTATACCCATCGGCAAGGTGTAGTGCAATTGGTTTTTCGCAAATTACGTGAAACCCCGCATTTAAAAAAGTAATGGTATGTGCTGCGTGTAGCCCATTGGGTGTACATACACATACCATATCGGCTTTAATGCCAGCGGCCAAAAAATCTTCGATACTGGTAAAAAAAGGCAAAAGTTTATGAATTGATTTTCTTTTATTAAAATCAATATCAACAGCGGCAATTAACTCTGAGTGTGGGTTTTCGTTAATTATTTTACTATACTTTGTACCAATACGGCCTACGCCTATGATAACAAACTGAATTTTATTCATTCTGAGGTTTTGCTATAATATATTGTTTTTTTAGCTAATTTTATGGCTCTTAAAAAAATTGCTTTTCGGTTTATGGATGCAATTTACAATTTTTAGATAAAATACATAATAATTATTTACAATCAGCTTTTTAATATTTAGATGAAAAAAGACAAACTCATTTTTAGCCTTATAGAAGAGGAAGAAAACAGACAAGAAAACGGCATAGAGTTAATAGCGTCGGAAAACTTTGTTAGCGAACAAGTTATGAAAGCCGCTGGGTCGGTATTAACCAATAAATATGCCGAAGGATTGCCCGGAAAACGCTACTATGGTGGCTGCGAAGTGGTAGATGAGATTGAAAATATTGCCATTGATAGGGCGAAAAAATTATTTAATGCCGAGTGGGCAAACGTACAGCCACACTCGGGCGCACAAGCAAATGCAGCTGTATTTTTAGCCGTTTTAAAACCTGGCGACAAAATTTTAGGTTTCGATTTATCACACGGCGGTCATTTAACACATGGTTCGCCAGTAAATTTTTCGGGCAAATATTACAAACCATTTTTTTATGGGGTAGATAAAGAAACAGGCCTAATAGATTATAAACAATTAGAAAAAGTAGCCTTGGCCGAAAAGCCAAAAATGATTATTTGTGGCGCATCAGCTTATTCACGCGATTGGGATTACGCATTTATTAGGGCTGTGGCCGATAAAGTAGGAGCTATTTTACTGGCCGATATTTCGCACCCATCAGGCTTAATTGCCCGTGGTTTATTAACCGACCCACTTCCACATTGCCATATTGTTACCACCACTACTCACAAAACCTTGCGTGGCCCACGTGGCGGTTTAATTATGTTAGGTAAAGATTTTGAAAATCCATTCGGCATCAAAAACCCAAAAGGTGAGTTACGTATGATGTCGGCATT
>RDXP01000218.1 GCA_004292865.1 Sphingobacteriales bacterium | reverse complement strand
TAACTCTTGTATGGCAGTGGTACTGGCACCCATTGGAGAGGATACAAAAAATAGCGGAATGAAAAACAAAGCCATTACTATTGCAGGGTTATTGATTAATGGAATGAAACAACTTAATAAAATAACTATCGTTGCAATAAGCCCCACCCGAACCCTACCATTAAGAATATTTTTGCTTTTTAATTTATCTGCGTACCAACCACCCCATAACACACCAGATATGGAGGCAGCTAGTAAAACCAACCCAAAATACAAACCTGCTTTTGGTACCGGCCAGCCAAATGTTCTGTTGAAATAAGTAGGCACCCATGCAGTACAACCATAACTAACAAAAGCAGTAAAGGAAGTACCTAAACAAATACTGAGATATGTTTTAGGGTATTTAAACACAATTTTTAAAGACTCGAGCATACCGGGCTTAGTGGCAGCACCCTCATTTTGTAACAAATCTTTTCTTGCAGGTTCTTTAACCGTAAACATTAATATAGAAATAAATAAGCCAGGCAAGCCGATTATTAAAAAGAGTTTTTGCCAATGATAAATAGACCCCAATAAAGGCACCTGCAACATGCCTTCTGTTGGTAATTTAGACACCAACCCAGCGCCAATAGCCAATGCAAGACCAGAGCCCAAGAAAATACCCATGGTAAACACACTCAAGGCTATACCTAATTTTCTTTTAGGAAAATAATCTGTAATGATAGAGTAAGCAGATGGCGAGAGAGTAGCTTCTCCTACCCCTACACCCATACGTGCTAAAAAAAAATGTGTATAATTTTTTACGCCTGCACATAAAGAGGTTAATAGACTCCAAAGTGTAATGCCGGTAATTATAATATTTCGCCGGTTGGTTCTATCTGCAAAACGGCCAATTAATATTCCAAAAATTGTATAAAACATAGCAAAGCTCAACCCCATCAATAAACTGACTTTTGTGTCGCTTAAATGCATATCTCTTTTTATGGGTGCCACTAGTAGTGCCAGAATTTGCCGATCTAAGAATGAAGAAATATTGGCAAGTGT
>RDXP01000002.1 GCA_004292865.1 Sphingobacteriales bacterium | reverse complement strand
ATCGCCTATTACGGCAATGGCACCACACATATCGCCATATAAAGTGCCATAACCTACGGCGGTTTCGCTTTTGTTTGAGGTATTTAAAAGCACATAACCTAGCTTGTTTGATAACGCCATTAACAACACGCCACGGCTGCGGGCTTGTAGGTTTTCTTCGGCAATATTGGGCGGCAGGTTGTTAAAAGCAGGTTTTAACACATCTTCGAAAGTTTGGGCAATGCTGGCAATGGGCAAAGTTATACTTTTACAACCTAGGTTTTTTACCAAATCTTCGGCATCTTTTATAGAGTGATTTGAGGAATGTTTCGAAGGCATTAAAACCGCCAGCACATTATCGGCACCTAAGGCTTCAGCCGCTAAGGCACATACCAAAGCCGAATCTATACCGCCAGATAAACCTAAAGTTGCTTTTGTAAAGCCCGATTTTTTAAAATAATCTTTAATACCCAACACCAAAGCGTGGTAAATTTGCTCGGTAGCGGTGGTAGGTGTTTCGGTAGCATCGGCGAAAGCCAAACCCATATTTTCGAAATCAAAAACCTGAATTTGCTCTTCAAAATAATTTAATTGGGCTAGGGTTTTACCGTTTTTATCTAAAACTGTTGAGCCGCCATCAAAAATTAATTCGGTTTGGGCACCTACTTGGTTTACGTAAAATAGGGGTAAATTATATTTTTGGCAATTTTGTTGTAGTATGGCTTTGCGGGTTTTTTGTTGGGTATAATTAAAGGGCGATGCAGCAATGTTTATCATTAAATGGGGTTGTTGTTTTATCAACTCGTCCATAGGGCAGGTGGTGTACAGTGGGTTATCGCCCATGTTCCATAAATCTTCGCATACGGTAAGGGCAATTTTATAACCCATAAAATCCACGCAATCAAACTCTTGTGCAGGTTCGAAATAGCGGTACTCGTCGAAAACATCGTAAGTGGGCAACAAGGCTTTTTTTACGCTTGCGCTGATTTTGCCGTTATCAATAAAGTAGGCTGCGTTAAATAAATCTTTTCCCTTTGGCAGGGGATTTTTAGCGGGCGAACCAATAATACAGGCAATACCAGTGCTTGCCAATGCAATTTTTTGCACCGCTTTGTCGCACATTTCTATAAACGATGGGTATTCTAAAAAATCGCGGGGCGGGTAGCCACACACACACAACTCGGCAAAAACCACCAAGTGTGTACCCAGTTTTTTTTGCTGGTTTAATACCTCAATTATTTTATCGGTATTAAAATAGAAATTACCAATGTGGTAGTTTAATTGTGCTAAAGCAATTTTCATTCAACAATCCTTTTTTTTAAAAGAATACAGCCAAGTTTAGTCCTAAGTATGAATTTCGGGTGGTTACGCCGCCCATATTTTGAATATTGGTAAAGCCATTGTTAAATGCTAAACCAGCACTTGCTTTTGTTTTGCCCGAAATAGCAAACTCGGCACCGCCACCAATAATTATACTGCCACGGTAAGCCGCAATGGTGCTCGAAATATTTACGTTTGTTTGTTCGGGGATGCTATTGTCTGATGATTTAATATCCGACCTAGCACCTACATTAATGCCATTACCCAAGCCTACCTCACCATAAAAACGCATATCGTTTTGTTGGTTAGTAAATAATTTTAATTTTAAGGGTATTTCAATGTACTGCAATTTGTAAATAGATTTAATTTCGGGAGCACCATTCTTTGTTACCGATTGTCCGTTTACAGTGGTCATCAATAGTCCAGTACTAAATGTGTAATTATCGGCAAAGGCAAAATCGCCCAAAAGGCCATAAGAAAAACCAGCCCGCAGGCCATCGGATTTTACATTTATATTTTCGCCATTAATTTTTAAATAGCCAAAAGTGGGGTGTGCAGCAATACCTAATTTAAAGCCTCTAAAGGTATCGCCCGATTGGGCAAATAATAAAACCGATGTGCAAATAAAAAATAAACCGAATACTAACTTTTTCATAATTTTGAGTTTTAAATAGAAATGTATAAATAATGAATTTAATAAAAAACAAAACTAATCTTTTTTTTTTAGCCTTAACCATATTATTTGCCTGTAATAACGATAAAGCAGTAGATGTAAGCCATGTAAAGGTAGCTGTTGAGTTATTGCGGTTCGACCAAGATTTTGCAAAACTAGAACCCAATAAATTAACCACCCAATTACCTTTAATGCAAAAAAAGTATGGTGTTTTTTATAACGATTACTTTCAAAAAATTTTAAACCTTGGCCCGCTAGCCGATACCAGTTATTATAAACAAGTAAGGGAAATAATTAAAGGACAAGCATTTATAGATTTACAATACGAAACAGATTCGGTTTACACCAATACGCAAAAAATAGAAAGCGAAATCACACAGGCTTACAAACATATAGTGTACTATTACCCACAAACCAAAGTGCCTAAATTTATTACTTATATATCTGGATTTCAAGTGCAAAACCCTATTGGTGTAGGCTATATAGGCATAGGTTTAGATATGTTTTTGGGAGCTAATTCTAAGTTTTACCCAGCATTGGTAGAGAGTGTACCCAGCTATATTTCGAAAAGATTTACCCCCGATAATATTGCCCCACGGGTGGTAGAACTGGTAGCTAGGGAAGATATGTTTCCCGAGTTAGATAAAGATAAAACCCTGCTTTCCAAAATGATATACAACGGAAAAATTATGTATTTTATGGATAAGGTATGCCCCAATTTAGCCGATAGCACCAAGATAGGTTTTAGTGCTACCCAAATAAAATGGGCTACACAAAACGAACCCGATATTTGGGGCTTTTTTTTAGAAGAAAATTTACTGTACCAATCCGATTATTTTAAAATACAACGCTACCTATCCGAAGCACCGTTTACGCCAGGTATTGGTAGCCAAAACGAATCGGCACCTAAACTGGGTATATTTATAGGCTGGCAAATAGTAAAAAAATATATGGCCCAAAACCCCGATGTAACTTTACAGCAACTGATGCTAGAGCGTGATGAACAAAAGGTGTTAAGGTTGGCAAAGTATCATCCCAAAGTACTTAATAATTAAGTGTTTTGAGATGTAGGTTTTGGGTTGAATGTTTTTTAAGAAACCTTAATTTGTTATGATAAAAACAAGTACAACGCCGCTAAGCAATAAGCTAAATTTGAAAATACCTAATAATATCATCGTCAAAAAATAGAAATTATATTTTATGCGTTAGATAGATTTGTTAAAGAAAAAAAAGACAATCTTAAATTTACAATGACCGATTTTGGGGTACATTAAGTGATGCCACAGCGCAATATTTACACAAACAGGTAAAAGAAAATGGCAATAGGTGCGAGCAATACTTACTGGACAACAATGTTGTAATAGATTTTTGTAACTCGAAATTGCCTGTAAGTGGCAAAAGAAATATTGGTTGATATTGCATCTAAAAATAGCTGTATTAAATCATATAGAATTATTTGCGAGGGTTAAAGCGGTTGGTTTAAAGCATTAAATTATTTTTTTTACACACAATATTTATTATACTGATATATTTTTTTACCTTTGCAACCCTTAATAAAGAGGAAATTGCAACTTTAAATGTATTTAAAAAATGGCAACCAAAATCAGATTACAAAGACACGGTAAAAAAAGCAGACCGTTTTACTACATTGTAGTAGCCGATGCTAGAGCACCACGTGATGGTAAATTTATCGAAAGATTGGGTTCGTATAACCCTAACACTAACCCTGCAACAGTTGAGTTAAACTTCGACAAAGCTGTACAATGGATTGGAAACGGTGCACAACCTACCGATACCACCCGCACATTATTATCGCACAAAGGGGTAATGTATAAGCACCACTTAAACGGCGGTATTGCCAAAGGTGCTTTAACACAAGAACAAGCCGACGAAAAATTTTCCGCTTGGCTAGATGGTAAAGAGGGTAAAATACAATCTCAAAAAGATGGTTTACTATCGGCAAAGCAAGAAGCTAAAAACGCAGCCTTAGTTGAAGAAACCAAAAAGAAAGAAGCAATGGCGGCCGCAATTATAGTTAAAAATACGCCAGTTGTTGAAGAAGAACCTGTAGCAGAAGAAGCTACCGAAGCTACTGAAACACCCGCTGATACTGCCGAAACGGCAGCCGATACAGAAGCGTAACCATATTTTTTTTATTTTTTTAGCCTCCAATTTATTGGAGGCTTTTTTGTTTATTTTTTTTACTCACAGATTTTATCATTTACCACCCCCAAATCTAAAGGTAAAATTTCACATTGTTGCATCTCCCCTTCGGGGAGTAATGGCACTAACATAGGATAATTTATTTATATTTGCGTACACCAAACATGAATAAAAATGAAGGCAAACAGATCCTTA
>RDXP01000149.1 GCA_004292865.1 Sphingobacteriales bacterium | reverse complement strand
AAACCCATAATTTTTGTTTTTTAAATTTATTTGTTAATAATATTATCTTTATTCTCTGTTGTTTCTTCCATAAAATTTGAAGGGCTGTAATCTCTGTTTCGTTGTTGTTCAGCATCTTTCAAAATGGCTTCTCTTTCTAGCTCAGCTATGGTTTTATCCTCTTCGCTAATGGTCGGGTTATTTTCTCTCAATCGTTTTTTTTCTGCATCAAGCAACTCATCCTCTTTTTTTAATTCGTCCTCGGCGGTAAGCTGGTTAATGTTTTTGTGTATTTCTCTTTTAACACTATCCGATGCGTCTTTAAATTCCCTAATCCCTTTGCCTAACCCTTTGGCCAGTTCGGGCAATTTTTTCCCACCAAACAATAACAAAATCACAAAACCAATAAGTATTACCTCTTCGGTTCCTAAATTAAGAAATAGCAATAGGCCTTGTGTCATCTTTTAAGATATATAATCGCAAATATAACATAATCGTTTTAATAAGTTTAACGCTAAATAACCGCTTTCATTTTTTGGGCAAAAAAAATATTTTGAAAAACCTAGGCTAGCATTTCATTAAATTAGCTAGCCCCGCCATCCGCTCATACACCCTCAGGCCTTAGGCGCAGGCCGGTATCCGCTGCTGTCGGGTTTAGGTACGTAGGGCAGTACTTTTTAATGCGGGTTTACTTTGCACAGTTTATTCACTCGGGTTTAGGGCTTATTTAACCTAGCAATAAATTCAAAAATCACTATATTTGAAAAAATAAAAAAGCCCTCACACGCTATGGAAAAAGAAGTAAGAGTACGATTTGCACCCAGCCCCACTGGCGGCTTGCACATTGGCGGTGTACGCACCATTTTATATAACTACCTTTTTGCCAAGCAAAACAACGGAAAATTTATTTTAAGGATCGAAGATACCGACCAGTCTCGCTTTGTACCTGGTGCCGAAGAATATATATTAAACTGCCTAAAATGGTGTGGCTTAACGCCCGATGAAGGCGTAAACTTTGGCGGCAATTACGGCCCTTATCGCCAAAGCGAACGAAAAAAAATATACCGCCAATATGCCGAGCAATTGGTAGCACAGGGTTATGCCTATTACGCTTTTGATACCCCTGTTGATTTAGAAAACAAGCGCAATGCCATACCCAATTTCCAGTACAGCCACGCTACACGTATGCACATGCGCAACTCCATGACTATACCACACGAAGCCGCCGAAGCACTTGTGCGTGAGGGTGCGCCACACGTAATACGCATAAAAATACCCGAACACGAAAACGTATATTTTAACGACCTTATACGTGGCGATGTAGCTTTTGATACCAACCAAGTAGATGATAAGGTTTTGCTTAAAGCCGATGGCATGCCTACCTACCATTTGGCCGTAGTGGTGGATGATTATTTGATGAAAATTAGCCATGTTTTCCGTGGCGAAGAGTGGTTACCATCGGCTCCGGTACATATTTTATTGTGGAAATACCTAGGCTGGGAAACTGATATGCCCCAATGGGTACACTTGCCCTTAATTTTAAAACCCGATGGAAAAGGCAAGTTAAGCAAACGTGATGGCGAACGCCTTGGTTTCCCTGTTTTTGCTACCGAATGGATAGACCCTAAAACCCTCGAAAAAGCCATAGGTTATAAAGAAACAGGCTTTTTACCTCAAGCACTTAATAATCTTTTAGCGCTTTTGGGCTGGAACGATAGTACCGAGCAAGAAATTTTTACCATGCAAGAAATGATTGATAAGTTTTCGCTTGATAGGGTGCACAAAGGCGGCGCAAAATTTGATTGGGATAAAGCCAAATGGTTTAACGCCGAGTGGATTAAGAAACTAACATCCAACGAGTTATTTCCTTACGTTACCGAAGTTTTGGAAGCAAAAAACATTTATCCCGATAAGGAATATTTAGCTACTATTATTGATTTGGTAAAAGAACGTTGTGTGTTTTTAACCGATTTTTATGAGCAATCTTTTTTCTTTTTTACCACTCCGCACAGCTACGATATGGATGCCCTAAAAAGTAAATGGACGGATGAGAAAGCCTTATTTTTTAATGATTTAATAAGCGAATTTAAGCAATCCGAAAATTGGGATGCCCTAGATATAGAAAACATTTTTAAAAATTTAGCATCGGCGAAAGCCATAAAAGTAGGCGAATTAATGTTACCCTTTCGGGTGATGTTGGTGGGAGGGAAATTTGGCCCACAAGTTTTTTTAATTGCCCAAAGCATTGGCAAACAAGAAACTATGGATAGGATTGTAAAGGCATTGGAAACTATTAAATTATAATATGTCCTTATCCGATTTTTTTTCACCTATAAAGTTTTCTGATTTTACACCCAAAAACGGTTTTTATAGTTGCCAGTTGGGTGCCGTTATTGAGGCTTACCAAAGCAATTTCCCTGATGTAGAAAACGGCGAATTTACCATCGCTATTTTTGGTGTAAAGGATGATAGAGGAGCCATAAATAACCAAGGTTGCGCACTAGGTGCCGATTATGTGCGTACAAAACTATACGCATTAAACGAATCGAATAGTAAAACCAGCATTGTTGATTTAGGCAATATTTTACCAGGCCATCAATTATCAGATACTTATATAGCTGTTAAAACCGTTGTTGCCGAGTTGATAAAATTAAATATTTTACCCATTATAATTGGTGGTAGCCACGATATTACCTACGCACAATACCTTGCTTATGAACCTTTAGAGCAAAATGTTGACTTGCTTGTGGTGGATGCTTTTTTTGATATGGATGAAAACCCGAACCAAAATCTGGAAACAAACGCCATGGCTTACCTCAACAAAATATTTTTACACGAGCCTAATTATTTGTTTAACTTTAGCAATATTGGTTATCAAACGTATTTTGTAAGTCAGGATAGCTTGCGCACCATGGATAAACTATTTTTTGATGCCCAGCGATTAGGCGAAATTAGCGGTATGGTACACCTTGCCGAGCCTACAATACGCAATGCCAATATGTTAAGTTTTGATATTACTAGCGTAAGAGCTGCCGATGCAATGGCAAATGCAAATGCAAGCCCCAATGGTTTTTACGGCCACGAGGCTTGCCAAATATGCAAATACGCGGGTTATAACGATAAGCTAACATCAATAGGTTTTTACGAATTTAACCCTGCGTATGATACAAACGGGCAAACGGCGATGTTGATGGCCCAAATGATTTGGTGTTTTATAGATGGTTTTTATAGCCGTAAAAACGATATTCCGCTTTTACACAAATCGGATTACGTTACCTATAAAACCAGTTTAAAAACCGATGCACACGAATTAATATTTGTTAAAAGTAAAAAAACCAACCGCTGGTGGATGCAAGTACCTTACCCGCACACAGGCTCTAAAAACGAACGCTTTCATTTAGTACCTTGCCATTACCACGATTACCAGTTGGCCATAAAAGGCGAAATGCCTAATTTGTGGTGGCGCACTTATCAAAAATTAAATTAATAAACGATGTGCCAAACTTGAGTTAAAAATCAAATTATTATATTTGTTTGATTTTTACATAAAATATAAATGTTATGGCAAGACCAATTAAGGAAACCCCCATATTGAAGGGGCAAGACGCTAAAAAATTTTTCGATAAAATGAATACAGCTGCTGATAGAAAATCATCACCACAAAAGTTAGCGGAAATGAAAGAGAATTTTTATAAAATGAAATTTATTTCTAAATTTTAAATGCCCGTAGAAGATTTTAGCCTCGTACGATTGAGCAGCAATTATCAAATAAAACCATTTGATTGCAACGATTCGGATTTGAATGATTTTCTTTTCGAGGATGCAAAACCCGCACTAAACCAACGTATTGCAGTTACTTATTTGCTCGAAAAAGGAAAAAGTACCCGTCAAATGTATTTCGACCTTTTAAGCATCTAATAATTCTACGTACACGTATAAATAAAATATCATGAAAAAAATACTCATTTTAATAATCGCACTACTGCCTTATGCCTTAATAGCACAAAACAATTTTAACCTAAGCATACAATCCAAAAACGTATCGGCCAAAGCTAAAATGTATTTGGCTTACCAAGAAAACGGGGCGCAGCAAATAGCGAGTGCCAAAATAGAAAAAGATGTTTTTAAATTCGATTTAAAACTAATTGAGCCTTCGTTTGCAGTTTTAATTTTAGACCCTCAGGGTAATGTAACGGCAGAAGAGGCATTTAAAAAAGATGCCTTCCGTTTATTTATTGAGCCTTCAAAAATTAGCATATTTTTTAAAGATTCGGTAAAATTTGCCTCGGTAGCAGGCTCTAAAATACAAAATGAGTATATACAATACAATAATTATACCCTACCATTTGATAAGCAACTATACGCACTCGAACAAGAGTTTACCAAACTACCGCAAGATAAAAAAGCC
Organism: Sphingobacteriales bacterium; assembly: GCA_004292865.1. Classification (GTDB taxonomy): domain Bacteria; phylum Bacteroidota; class Bacteroidia; order Sphingobacteriales; family Sphingobacteriaceae; genus Pseudopedobacter. The sequence goes on along the minus strand of RDXP01000149.1, from coordinate 11,342 downwards.
GATACCGCAGTAAATAATTCGCTTAAAACAAGATTTTTAGATATTAGCCAGCAGCGTAAAACATTAATAAAACAGTTTTTTAACGATTACCCCAACTCATACATTAGCTTATTTATGCTTAACAGCGAGTTTGGTGGCGATAAAATGGATGTATCTGTATTAGAACCTTTGTATAACAAATTGGGTAAGGAAGTTAAAAATACTGGCTTGGGTAAATATGTGGGCGAGCAAATAAATGCCAATAAGTTTACTTCGATAGGTGGTATGGCTCCCGATTTTGCACAACAATCGCCCGAAGGCAAAGAAATAAAACTTTCGGATTTTAAAGGGAAATATGTATTGCTCGATTTTTGGGCATCGTGGTGCGGGCCATGTAGGCAAGAAAATCCTGTGGTTGTAAGCGCATTTCAACGGTTTAAAAATAAAAACTTTACAGTTTTGGGTGTTTCGCTCGATAAAACTAAAGCACCTTGGGTAAAAGCAATTGCCGATGATGGCTTGGCATGGGCTCATGTATCGAGCCTCAATTATTTTTATGGTAAAGAGGTGGTATTGTATGGCATAAAAAGCATCCCACAAAATTTTTTAATAGGCCCCGATGGTAAAATTATTGCCAAAAATTTAAGAGGCGAGGAACTAAATAGTAAACTCGAAGAAATTTTAGGGAAATAAATAAATTTTTTTTGCAGGCACTAAATAACCAACATTAATTTTTACGTCTTGTTATTGAGGAAGTTATGATGTGTTTAGAGCGTTAACGTTAGAGGCGGCATCCTTTTTTTTCAATTGCCCTTCGGCTTTAGCCAAGGGAATTGAAAAAAAAGATACCTGCCGGCCAGCAGGCGGGCAGCCGAAAGCGTGTTAAAACGCCCAAATAAAACTTTAATTTATATAAAAGACACCCCACACAATCTAAAATTATAATCATCCCAAATGGAAAAAGGAACACTATATTTAATACCTGTAATACTGGCCGATGGTGCGGAAGGGAAATCGTTAAGTCCTTTTTTAAACGAAACCATAAATAGTATTAACGAATATATTGTAGAAAACGAAAAAACTGCCCGTAAATGCCTTAAAAATGGGGGTTTAAATACGCCACAAAGCGATTTAATTATCCACGATTATAGCAAGCATAACCGAAACGAAAACCTAGCCGTATATTTAAAAGGTATTGAAGCGGGTAATAATGTGGGCTTTATGAGCGAAGCGGGCTGCCCGGGCATAGCCGACCCTGGAGCCGATATTGTTGCCGAAGCGCACCGCCGAAATATAAAAGTTGTACCCTTGGTAGGGCCTAGTTCTATTTTTTTGGCTTTGATGGCATCGGGCTTTAATGGGCAAAGCTTTGCCTTTTATGGTTATTTACCTATTGATAAGGCCGATAGGGATAAAAAAATTAAGGAATTAGAATTGCAATCGGAAAGAATTGGGCAAACACAAATTTTTATCGAAACACCGTTTAGAAACAATACGTTTTTAGATAATTTATTAAAATCGTGTAAACCCGATACCCGCCTGTGTATAGCCACTAATTTAACGGCTGATGATGAAATGATAAAATCGAAATCGGTGGGCGATTGGCGAAAAAATATTCCCGATTTGCACAAAAAACCTACCGTGTTTTTGCTTTATCGTAATAAATTAAGGGAGTAATAAAAACCTGTTTACTACATTTTTAATTCCTTTTGCGGTTTTTATCGCCTTCGCTAATTTGGCGTATAAGTGCACCCCAAGCCAGTGGGTTAAGTAATGGGTTTACCTGTACCCCAGTTTTGTTCATCAAAGCATTGTGGTTGTTATTAAAACTTAGGCTGTTGTTTTCTTGCCCATCTCGTGGCAACGATGCTACTAAAGTGCGTAAACTTTCGCTCGATAAGTTTTTTCGGGCTATTTCTACATCGTCATCGGCAAATTTCATTGTTAAAAAATCTTTTTTAAATTCATCGGTACTTGCCCATGGAAAAACCCTCACCATGGGTAGCATAATATTATCGGATTTTAGTTTGATTATAGCAGTAAATTTTCGTTCGTTTAAATGGTAGGGTATTATTATGGTTACTTTTTTATAGCCTACCGATGAAAAAACTAAACTATCGCCCTCGTGGCAAACAAAAGAAAAATAACCTTTGTAATTGGCGCTATACGTTTGGTTTTTAAGCCTAATATTTACATACGGCACTACGCTATTGCTATCGGCATCGTAAATAACGCCCGAAAACTGTACTACGTTTTTTGGGCTTTGCTGTGCATGCAAGCCCCAAAATGTAAACAACAATATGCCTAAAAGTAAATACCTTATCATAAAAACAAATATAAATTTAAACTATAAAAAAATACTGTTGCGAGGCAAAATTTCGATTTAATTTCACAAATATTTGACATATACAAGTTTAATTAATCAGATGTACGAATTTACTATAAACCTAAGTCCGATTATTAAACAATAGTATAATGTGTTGTAAATCAATATTATTTACGGTTTAAAAGCGTTAAAAACGATAGCGGCCTGCCTGCGCAGGCAGGCATCCTTTTTTTCCCTAGCCCTCCCCCTAGCCCCCGAAGGGGGGAAATGGGCTAGGGGGAAAAAGATACTTGCCTGCTGGCAAGCAGGCAGGCATCCTTTTTTCCAAGGTGCTTTTTTATTGAGCACTTTAATCATAAAATTTCCAGCTTACGCCAAATTTTCCTTGCGCATATTGCATGGGGTAACGGTTTACGGTGTAGTACCCGTTTGATTGTAAGCCTCTATTGGCATATTCGTATTTTAAAAACAGGTTGGTGCGTTTCCAAGTGGTGCGTATCCATACATCGGCAATGGGGTAGGTATCAAATTTTATTTCGTTGCCGTTATAAAATTGCCCTATGGCGGGGGCGTACGATGGCGCATAATACTTGCTAAAGTAGCGTACATCAATACCAATATCGGCTTTTAATACTTTAAAATACACGTTTTTAAAATAAAAACTGTGGTAAGTGTATAGTTCGGGTGTGCGGATGATGGTTTCGAAATCGGTTTTTTGATAAACCAAATAATTTTTAAGGGTAAATTTTCCGAAATTAAAATCTTTTTCGAGCGTAAGCTTTAAAAAATTAATAATGCCTGTATTTTGTGCTGGGGCAATATCGGTACCTATTTTTTTTAAGGTAATATACGGAATTTGGGTAAAATACACGTGGTTGGTAATTAACGAATACTCGGCCTTAGCCACTACATTAAACTTATCGTTGATATAGCTAAAAGAAGCATTTTGGGTTTTCTCTTTCTCGAAGCTATTGTTCCATTTATGGTGGTTAGATATTTGTTGCTGAAAAAGTAGCGATGGCGATTGATTTTGCGAGTAAGCACCAAATATTACCTTACCTACTTTATTGCTTAGTTTAATAGCCAATTGCGCTTGGTAAAAAAAATCGCCTGCATTGCGGCCCTGTATTATCTGCTTAAAATCGCCGTAAAGGCTTGCTTTATCATTAAAACTATAATCTAAATTGGCTTTTGCGCTAATGTTTTGAAACTTTAGGTTGATGTTATACTGGTTGTAATTATACAAATCATGTATAAGGCCTACGTTTAACTTTAACTCGTTTTTTAAAAACGAAATGCTTTTGCCACGCAGGTAAAAACTATAAGTAAAATCGTTTTGTACATGTTTTAATGCGGTGGAATCGTTGGTTTTTAATGAATCTCGAAAAATATAATAATGTTGCAGTAGGCCTGTGGTATCGGGTTCGGTATTTTTAAACGTAAATTTTTGGGTATTGTAAAGCAAGCTGTAACTTACACGCTGGCTGGGCAATACGGCACCACCGCTGGCCGATTTGGTTATTTTACCAATGTTATAATACTGCTTTATATAAATACTATTGTTACGCCAGTTATGTGTGGCCGATGATAACCTTACGGCTTCAAACTCGGGTGCAACAAGTGTAGGTACGGTAAACACCGAGTCGTTTAGTATGGAACCATACTCGGATGTTTTAAGGTTATTAAATGTTCCGCTAGCTAATAAAGTGTATCGTTTATTGGTCGATTCGTACCAGCTCCATACTGCTGCTTTTAAATTATTTGCAACCAAATCTTGCGCTCGCCTAAAAGGCGAACCGTAAAAAGTACGGGCACCGGTTTTGTATAAATTAGCCCCCACATTCCAGTTTGGTTTTATATTTTGGCTATGTATGCCGTAAAAAGTTTGCTCGGTAATACGGCTAAAGGCGGGTGTGCTGTAATACAAATCGGTAAAGGGTGCTCGGGCTTGGTAGTATATTACATCGTCGGGTTTTTGTAAATATACATCTAGGTAATGGTAACCCACATCAAAACCAATGCTTTTACGGGGTTCAAAAAGCATTGGCCTAGCCGATAAACCCAATAAGCCGAGGTTCATGGTGGGATGCTTGGGTTGGTTTAAAATACTTTGGTATTGGAAATCGGTGGCCGATGTATCTAGTAAAAACAAGCGTGTACTATCGGTTAAAAACTCTGGCTTGGTGTATTTTATATATTTTGCGGTATAGTTAATGGTTTTTACTTGGTTATCTAATTTAGCCCTTAGCGAATCTATATTGTTTTCTTTTTCTTGCTGTGGCTGATTGTTATCGGGTATAGGTTGCCCATTTCTATCGTACCTTACATTGCTTCCTCTATCATTATTTTGGTTTGATTGTTGCGGATTTTGCCCCTGAAACTGCGCCCATGTAGCTTGCGAAAGCAGCATAAAAAAAGAAAATATAAGGGTTTTTAAAAACATTTATGTTAACGTTTTAATTAGTTCTTTTAAAATAATAGTCATTTTAGGCTCGGCGGCGGTGGCAATTTTTATAATCTCCTCTACCGATACGGGCTGCAAAGTATCGGGGTTACACTCATCTGTTAATACCGAAATTGCAAACACAGGCAAGCCCGCATGGTTGGCTACTATTACCTCGGGTACGGTACTCATCCCCACGGCATCGGCACCTATAATTCGCAAATAACGGTATTCGGCCCTTGTTTCTAAATTTGGGCCAGTTACGGCTACGTAAACTCCTTTATGGCAAGTAATATTTTTTTGCTGGGCTATTTGTAATGCAGCATCAATAAGTTTTTTATTGTAAGGTTGGCTCATATCGGGGAAACGTGGGCCCAGTTCCTCGTAGTTAGCCCCTATTAAAGGATTGTATGGTTGTAGGTTAATGTGGTCGTCTATTACCATTAAATCGCCTTTTTTATACGCCGTATTAATAGCACCACTGGCATTTGATACCAATAAAGTGGTAATACCTAGTGCTTTTAATACCCTTACGGGGAAGGTAATTTGTTTCATATCGTAGCCTTCGTAATAATGTAAGCGGCCCTGCATGGCCACTACTTTTTTGCCCGATAAGGTGCCAAATATTAATTTTCCCGAATGAAACTCTAGGGTAGAAATCGGGAAATTAGGAATATTGCTATACATTAATTGATGCGCTACCTCAATATCGTTTACCAAGCCACCTAAGCCTGTGCCTAAAATAATGCCTATTTCGGGTTTAAAATCGCCAATGCGTTTGGTTATAAACGTTACTGCTTCTCTAATATTTGTTAACATAATCTAATATTGTGTTTTCTAAAATTAATTTATCATCGCCCAATAAAACCATATTTATATTTATTTGATACAAGGGCAAGCCTAATAGTTGCTGTTCAAATGCTGGGTTTTTTAAACGCATGGCATCTTTTTGGGTGGTTATTATAATTTTTTGCGCTGCTTTTATGGCCTTAAATTGGTTTATAAGTTTGTTGATATTTTTTTGGCTAAATTTATGATGATCGGCATATTTATGATGTATGATAAGAGGCGTTTTACTTTTAAGTTTAGCTAATAATAGCTCGGGTTTGGCAATGCCCGTTAAAAGCAAAATGCTGGTATTGGGTGTTATATGCGCCATCAAAAAAGTATCCTTATGATGCAGTACGGCTTGTAATTCATCTGCGTAAGCAATGCCCGAAAATAATACCTTTTGGTGCTTAAACGGTTTTATTTTTTTAATAATTTGGGCTTTATCGCTTGCCGAAATAACATAGGGACATTTGGTTATTACAAGCACATCGGCTCTTTTTCGGCTAGCAAAAGGCTCTCGGTAATTTCCTGCTGGCAGCAGTAATCGGTTATTGTTTACCCTATTATAATCAAACAATAAAATACTTAGGCCAGGTTTTATGGCTTGGTGCTGGTAGGCATCGTCCATAATTACAATATCGTGGGTATCTTTAATTCTATTTACCCCTTGCGCCCTATCCTCGCACACGGCTACCCCTATATCGGGGAAATTGTTTTTTATCTGTAAGGGTTCATCGCCGCAAAGGCTTGCATCGTCCACAGCATCAACCCACCTAAAACCTACCGTAACACGGCCATAACCTCTACTTAAAGTGGCCACGCTATTTTTTTTATATAAAAGGCGTACAATATACTCGGTAAATGGTGTTTTGCCACTACCACCCACCTCTAGGTTACCTATCGAAATTACGGGTATATCAAACTCGCTGGATTTTAACAAGCCAATAGCATAACATTTGTTTCTGATATAAACCCCTAAGCCGTATAAAAGCGAAAAAGGATACAGTATATAACGAATTGTTTGCATATTATTTTTGGTGCAAAAATAAGAATTGTTAATTTAGAATTTAGTTTTATTAATTCAATTAGGTATGATGAAAAAAATATTTGCTTCTGTTTTTACGCTTACGCTGATTGCCAACGCATTACTAGCGCAAAAAAACGACATAAAACTAAAAGCCCAGCTAGCCCATCAAATTAAAAACTTTAAAGGAAGGGTGGGCGTGTATGTAAAAAATTTAAAAACAGGCAAAATAGCCAGCATAAATGCCGATAGCTTATTCCCTACGGCTAGCCTTGTAAAAGTACCTATTATGTGCGGGGTTTTTAATGAGATAGAAAAAGGGAACTTAAATTACCATCAAGAGTTAACCTACCGCGATAGCCTTTACCGCGAAGGTGATGATATATTGGGTTCGTTTAAAGATGGCGAAAAAATAAGCCTTAGCAAGGTACAAATGCTAAGCATTACCACCAGCGATAATGCCGCCAGCCTGTGGTTACAAAAATTGGCGGGAAGCCAAAATATTAATAATTGGTTGCTGGCCAATGGCTTTAAACATACCCGTGTAAATAGCCGAACACCTGGCCGCGAGGCCATGTATGCACAATACGGTTGGGGCGTAACCACGCCACGGGAAATGGCTACTTTGCTCGAAAAAATACGTCTTGGGCAGGTTATTAGCAAGGCTGCCAGCGAGCGTATGTACCGCAATTTGCTGCGTATATATTGGGATGGCGAGGCTTTATCGGCTATACCGCCTTATTACCAAGTAGCTTCAAAACAAGGAGCTGTGGATAAATCACGGTCGGAGGTGCTGCTGGTAAATGCCCCGCATGGCGATTATGTTTTTTGTGTAATTACCAAAAACCAAACTGATATAGGCTACCAACATGGCAACGATGGCTTTGTATTATTGCGAAAAATATCGGCTTTATTATGGCATTATTTCGAACCTAATAACCAATGGAAACCCGCCAAAGGGTTAGAAAAGTATGATGAATAACACATGCTTTTTTAATTTTTATACAATCGGCTTTATTTTAAAATTTAGTTTTACACAAAATGTTTTACCTTTTTTTACATACAAACTATTGCGTATAAAAACTTACATTTTAGGTTTATTCCTAGTTATTGGCGTAAGCTTACAAGCACAACCTATTACCGAAAGCAATAGTATAGCCAACTTTATAGTTAAAGAAAATAGCCAAAATGGAAATCAATTATTGGTACAAGCTATTGATACAGCAAAGCAAAACAATAGCCGTATAAACGGTACATTTACGTTTTATGTAAATGGTTTTACGCAAGCACTCGAATTTAAAGACGGCCAAGCTAGTTGCGAGTTAAAGCTACGTAAATCATCCTTTATATATTTTAAACACGAAAACGAAACCAGCAACCCCAGCAATTTATATTATGTGTATAAGGGCGATAGTGGTTTAAATCCTTTTAAAATAAGCTGGCTTTTATTGGTAGCTATACCTATTGGCTTAGTACTTATTGGCTATATGTTTAAAAAAATTATTGGTTTGGCTATATTTTTATTGGCTGCTTATTTTTATTTTAACCATAGCGGGGGCTTATCGGTGGGTACTTTTTTCGAATCGGTGTTTGATGGCTTACGAAACCTTTTTTAAAACGGCATACCTATACCAAACTGTATTTGGGTAAATGTATAATTATCGGGCTTATTGGTAACGTTATTGTAATTGTTTTTAAACTCGTTTCTTAGTTGCTTATTAAACCAATACCTCGAAATCCATTGCTGGTTACCCGTAAACTGAGGGTCTTTTAATTTAAAGCCAGCATCTAACCTAAATACAAAAAAACTTACATCAAAGCGTACGCCAAAACCTACACCTACGGCCATTTGCGACCATAGTTTATTAAATTTGAACTCGCGGTTTTGTTGTTGCCCTTCATCACGCAGTTGCCATATATTGCCATAATCAATAAAAGTTGCACCTTTTACTTTGGTGCCGAAAAAATTTTGTAGCAGCTTAAACCTATATTCAAAGTTTCCTTCGATTTTTAAATCGCCTAGTTGGTCTAAATTGCGTAGGTTTATACGTGTGGTATCATTTTTTAAGCTACTGCGGTTATAATTACCTGGGCCGAGTGTTCGGGCTTGCCAAGCCCTTATACCCGTAGAGCCTCCTGCAAAAAACAGTTTTTCGAAAGGCAAAGCCTTTACATTGCCATACGAAATTCCAATGCCGGGGTTTAAGCGTACAATCAATTGCCGCTCGCCACCTAATGATTTATAATACCTATAATCGGCTTCGAGTTTTACAAACTCGTAATAAGGTACATTAAACAATTTTTTTTGCCCACCAGCGTCGGGCTTATGGTTTAATGCTTTGGCTAGTAATGCTGCCGAGTTTCCTCCTACTTCAATATTGCCCAAAAAGAAACTAAAATTTCGGTATTCGTTAAGCCTAATAAGGTTGTACGTATAGCTGTATAAACTGCTTGATACCAATTGCGAGCGTAAGGTGGTTAAAAAAAAACGTTCGCCCTGGGCTTCTAAACTATCGGCTACCGATTGCTTAATTTTCCCTTGCGAGTATTGGATATTTATAGGTGTAAAAGAGTGTGATTTGTATTTGGTTTCTATCCAATCGTAGGTAAAAGTACCGCCCAAGGTATTCCGTTGATAGGTATTGGTTAAATTAAAAATTTGATAACTTAGGCCAATCCTTGTACGTGGTATGCCGTTTTTACCAATAAGCGGAATACGAAAAGGGCTAATTAAACGAGGAAACGATAAGCTGGTACCTATTTGATAATCGCGGCTTAATACCCTATCAATAAATTGCCCGCTTAAGTTTCTATCGAACTGAAAACCGCTACGCCCCTTTACCTCAAATACTTCGCCACCACCAAAGGCATTTCGGTTTTGATAGGTTAAGCCTAAGTTTAAGCCTGTAATACTGGCGTTAAAGGTGTATTCGGCATCAATCCTATTAAACTTTCGTTTTAAGGGTACAATATCTAAAAAAGCATTTAAGCGTTGGGTACTATCATTGGTTTTTTTAAACGAAATATTAACGCTTTTAAACACGTTTAAATCATATAATCGCTGGTTGGTTAACTCGGCTTTTGCAATACTATAAGCATCTTTTTGTTTAAAATAAATAAAATTAGCTATGCGTTTGGCTTTAAAATAGGTGGATTTATCGTAGAAATAATATTGCGAATCAATAACCGTTGTATCGGCTTTTTTTTGCTGTATGCCAGCCGATTGTATATTTATATACGTATTGTTTATTGTATATTGTTTATGCCTGGTGCTATCGCTGGGGTTTACAATAGTTATATCAACATTGGCCAAGCTATTATTGGTATTGGTATCAACAATGGGGCGTACATATTGCCTTAAAAAATCGTAATAGCCATTACTTTTCATTAACAAGTAAATTTTTTCGCGTTCGGTAGCAATGCTATCTTCATCGTACCTTGCGCCTTTGGTAATTTGGGTAAATTTCCCTCGGTTGCTTAAATACAAGTTTTTTATCGAACTATCTTTTACGCTAAAAGCTATGTTGTTAAACCTAAATGGCGCACCCTGTTTGGCAATATAGGTTAAGGTGGCTCGCTTGTTTTTTATGGTTACGCTATCATATACCGTTGCGTTTAAAAAACCTTTGGTGTTTAAAAATTTTTTAATTTGCTTACGCGATACTTCTATTAACGCACTATCGAGCAAATGCGGCGCTTCGCCCAATTTAAGTTTCCCTTTTTTACTAAAAGTATTGTAAATAAATAAATTAAAAGGCGAATTAGGCCGTATATCCAATGCCACATAAGCCTTTGCTTGTTCTTCAAATTGCTTATCAAATCCCTTAAGGTTTAATTTTGTAATTAAGGCCTCGTTTTTGCCTAATTTTTTTGTGGACCTACATCCTACAATTAAGGTAAAAAGAATTACTATTGTAAAAGTATAATAAAAATATGCTTTCAAAGTCGCAAATAAGTTTAGTTAACAGCCTTCAACATAAAAAATACCGCAAGCAATTGGGGCTATTTATGGTAGAAGGATTAAAATCAATTACAGAATTTATACATTCTGATTATATTATAGATACTCTTTTTACTACAGCCGAAATATCTAAACAGTTGCCAAATTTACCTCAAAATATTAAGGTATTTGAAGTAAACGAACAAGAATTAAAAAAAATATCGGCTTTACAAAACCCACAAGGTATTATCGCCATTGTAAAAGTACCTTTACACCATACTACACTACTAAACTCACAAGCGCCAATACATTTATTGCTCGATGGCGTACAAGACCCTGGTAACCTAGGCACCATTATACGCACCGTTAATTGGTTTGGTTATAGCCATTTATTTTGTTCGGCCGATACCGTAGATGCTTATAACCCCAAGGTGGTACAGGCTAGCATGGGTGCGCTTTCGCAAGTTAAAATTATTTATACCGATTTAAAAACATTAATTACCCAACATAAACTCCCTGTGTACGCAGGTTTATTAAACGGTAAAAATATATACCAACACCATTGGGCAAGCAACGCTTTTTTACTTTTGGGTAGCGAGGGCAGCGGTATTTCGGATAAATTGCTTCCTTTTATTAGCCACCCGATAACCATCCCCGGTAAGGGAAGCACCGAATCGTTAAACGTAGCTGTGTCGGCTGCTATATTTTGTGCCGAAATTCAAAGAAATTTTAACAAATAAATTTTAATGTTATATTGTTTTTTAGCGTTTAGGAGCTAATAAATATTTAACCATAACAC
>RDXP01000217.1 GCA_004292865.1 Sphingobacteriales bacterium | reverse complement strand
TCGTTTATTTTGTCAATGTATGTAGTCATTGGCGGAGATGTTAAGCACCACAGTTTATGCGAAGATACAAACTTTCTACGCTGCTTCGGGGCGGAGGCTACTCACAGGCAGGATCGGGGTGCCACAGCTATGATAAAACTTCTCCTGCTGGCAAAATATCCAGATTTTTGACTTTCACCAATCTCTTAAGCAGGCTGTCCAGATAACTGGTACTGAGCGGCCCCCAGCCTTCTTGATCTAATCCATGAAGATTGAGGATGAGCCACCCCCCTTTTCCGGATAGAAAATCCTGTATTTCTGACTCGATATGGGCGTCGCATATATCAGGTCCATAACTCCTGCATCCTAAGCGAAGGCGATTGGATTTGGGGGAAGGGATATCATGATACTTTGTATCCCGAAAAACCAACCAGCCACCTGTCCGGATAGCACGAACTCTTTTCAACGCATATTCATCAAGTTCCTGGTTTGAGGCATTGTAGGCAAAATTGTAAATGGCCTTTTCGGGTTTATAGCCAATAAGGTTTTTCTCAAAATAATCTAAACAGGTATCAAGATTCTCTTTGGCTTCATCCAGGGGAATTTCAGTCAGATTTTTATGGTCCCAGCTATGCGGCATCACTTCATGCCCCCGACGTTTAAGGGTATTCCAGTCATCAAAGTTGCCAAGCGTTTCCTTTCGGATAAATGCGTCATTAACATACCCTTTTTCATGCCCCATTGCAATCACATTAAGGCAGGCTTTCAGGCCATACGCTTCGTGGATTTCGGCAATTTTATAAAATGACTTTTTAAACCCATCGTCAAAACTGAGCGTCAGGATATGGGTTTTGTTTTTTTCAATGAAACTCTGCATGCCCAAACCCATTGATAGCAAGGCAGTTGATTCGATAAAGCGCCTTCTGTTCATATTGTTCTTGTTTTTTTCGAATTTCTCATGCGTTTTGGGGTTGCTCAAAAAGCGCCTGATAACACCCATATACACCCAGGCCCAAAGCCTCCCTCAATATACAAATTCCCCACACAACAAAAAGCTGCGTATATAGCGCTGAATCAG
>RDXP01000148.1 GCA_004292865.1 Sphingobacteriales bacterium | reverse complement strand
CCCGAAGGGGAGATGCCTAGTTGTGAATGTTTAATGGGAGTAATCAATGTAAAATTTCTACCACACAAAATCCCCAATCAAAAATCATAAATCATTCCTGCCTGCCACACAAATCAAAAATCACCAATCAAAAATCATAAATCATTCCTACCGCCACACAAATCAAAAATCCTCAATCACAAATCAAAAATCTATCTCTTATTTATGGTAAATTGCGCAAAATTTATAATTAATGCTTTATACCGTACTCCAAAAATTAAATATTGCTGCACTTAATAATATGCAAACAGCTGCCTTGGCGGCTATCGATAAAAAGCGAGATGTGCTGCTGCTATCGCCCACAGGCAGTGGCAAAACCTTGGCTTTTTTATTGCCATTGCTCAACTTTTTATCTACAAAAACCAAAGGCGTACAGGTATTAATTTTGGTGCCCTCGCGTGAGCTAGGCCTGCAAATAGAACAAGTTTTTAAACAAATGGATACAGGCCTTAAAGTAAATTGCTGCTATGGCGGCCACGCTGTAAAAACCGAAAAAAATAATTTAATACAGCCACCAGCCGTACTAATAGGCACACCAGGCCGCATAGCTTACCATGTACGCAACGAAAGTTTTGATGTGCAAACCGTAAAAGTTTTGGTGTTAGATGAGTTTGATAAATCGTTAGAATTTGGCTTTGAGGCCGATATGACTTTTATTATCCAAAGCCTGCGCAACCTACATAAAAACATACTTACATCGGCTACTAAAATGGATGTTATTCCTCCCTTTACGGGGATAAAAAACATTTTTGAAGTCAACTTTTTAAAAGATGCCGAGCAAAAACCAGCCCTAAAACTTAAAACCGTATTGGCCGAAGGGCAAGATAAATTGGCTACTTTATTTAACCTAATTTGTAAAACCGAAAACAAAACCAGCTTGGTTTTTTGCAATCACCGCGATGCTGTGGAACGTATAAGCGAGCTTTTGTACGATAGGCAAATTGCCCACGGCGTTTTTCACGGCGGTATGGACCAGCCCGACCGTGAAAAATCATTAATAAAATTTAGAAACGGCAGCTACCATATTTTGGTTACCACCGATTTAGCTTCCAGAGGTTTAGATATACCCGAAACCGCTTATGTGATTCATTACCAATTACCTAACAGCCTTGATGCCTACACGCACCGCAATGGCCGTACTGCCCGTATGAAAGCCGATGGTACCGCCTATTTAATTTTAGGCGAAAACGAAACCCTACCTAAATTTATAACCGACGAACCTGAAATAGAAAAACTACCCGAAAATTTACCCTTACCCCACCCTACCGATTGGGTAACATTTTATGTAGCCGCAGGCAAAAAAGATAAAGTAAACAAAGTGGATATTGTAGGCTTACTACTGCAAAAAGGTAAATTAGATAAAACCGAACTGGGCTTAATTGAAGTAGCCGACCACGTAAGCTACGCCGCCATAAAACGCCATAAACTAACCGAAGTATTGCGCCTATTAAAAGACGAAAAAATTAAAGGCAAAAAAATCAGGATGGGTTTAGATGGCTAAACCGCTAAACATTATTTTCGTTCCGTTTTACCAGCAAAAACCAATCTTGCTCCAAAGCTAAATATCCAAACTCGTAGCAAAATTTATAGGTTTGTCCTTTTTGCGTTTCGTACAAATGGGTAAAATAACCAAAATTAAAACCGTGTTGCACCAGTTTTACTTTGCTGGTTTTTGCCTTGCCATCTACACATAGTTTTTCTAAAATGCTGCGGTTTTGTTTCAATATTTTGTTAATCGTTTTTAACGAACCCGTAACCTCAATTTTAATTTTATTATTGTAATTGGTACGGCATTGGTCGTCGCAAAACTTTTTATCGCTGCGGCCTTTTATAATTTCGTTGCAATCTAAACAGTGTTTTTCCATGGTGTTTTTTATTCTTTAAAATTATTTCGAAGGCTTAACTTTCACATATTCTTTATTTGGGCGTTCCCCGAAAAGGGGCGGGCTTTTCGTTACAATCTTTTTTTCGTACCTCAAAAAAGGATTTCCACTACAATCCCTAACGCAAAACGCACCTTGTCAAACCATTACAAAAACATAAAGCTAAACATTATCCGTGTAAAAACGTGTATAAACGTTTATAAACATTTAACATCCGACTAATTTTTACCAACAACCACACTTTTGTATCGTCGGTTGGCAATGAAGCCAGCTGTTCGTTAAAAACAAAATATCATGAGTAATTTAAGAAACAGCGTACGTTTAACAGGATTTTTAGGCAGCGCACCAGAAGTAAAATCATTTTCGGAAACTAAAAAAGTAGCTAAATTAAACCTTGCTACCAGCGATTCGTACAAAAACGAAAAAGGCGAAAAAGTAGAAGAAACCCAATGGCATAACCTTGTAGCTTGGAATGCCCAAGCCACCATTGCCGAAAAATATTTACAAAAAGGTAGCGAAGTAAGCATCGAAGGTAAACTTACCAGCCGAAACTATGTAAACAAAGATGGTATTAAATGTTACGTTACAGAGGTGATAGTAAACGAGATATTGCTTATGGGTAAAAAGTAAAATATTTTGCAGGTTTTGGCCTCATTGGGTTAAACCCTGCAATTAAAGGTGTTAAATTATTAAGCTGAGTTTGCTTGTTAATTTTAGTGCAATTTACTGTAAAGCAATGTTATGTATTAGTAAGCGTGTGTTATATTGCCTGCGTATGCAAGTTAAAACTTTGTATATTAATTACTTATTAGCCAGTAGGCTATTTCCCAGCCTGCGCAGGCTGGGAAATGGCTCTAAAATAATTATAATCTTACTAAAGTTTCGGAGGTAAATAATGAGGTGGTTTTTTATCTTTTTTATTTAAGATGTTGCTTACAAGCAGCTTTGTGTGCTTTGCGCTTTTCCATTGCGTTCTTTGCGGTAAAAAATATATCACAATTTACGCAAAGCCAGTTGCTTATATACGCAGCTAATTTTATAAATACGCTACACTATACTACAAGTATGTGTATGCACTTTACCTCCTCCGAAAGTGTAGTAATTAATTTTATGAAAATGGTTTACTTTACCTGTGGAGATTTAAACATTATAGTTGTAGAGGCCAAAAATCATCTTTTTAGTACTATCTACCGCTAATAACCACCTCGGTACGCCTGTTGGTTGCCCTACCCATAATGGTAGCATTATCGGCAATGGGGTTATTAGCACCAAAACCTAAATATTTTAATCTATCGGCTTTAATGCCATTATTAATTAAATAGTGATAAACTGATTTCGACCTGTTTTCGGACAGTAACTGATTTTGTTTATCATCTCCCAAGTTATCTGTAAAGCCCTCTATATTAATTTTTAAATTAGGGTTTATATCTAAAAAAAGTAATAGTTTTTGAAGCTCGGCTTTTGATTGTGGCTTTAAAGTATATTTGTTGTTTTCAAAATATATATTTTTTAGTACAATATTTTTGCCAATTTCTATCACATTTAAGGGTATATCTAAAATTACAGGTTCGTTAAGTTTATGATAATCAGTTTCAAAACTCTCCGAGTAATATAAATATCCATTGGCACTGGCGTTAAAGGCAAACTCTGTACCCTGTGGCAGCACATCTAAAAAGCTACCATCCATTTTATTAGCATACGAATGAAGTAATATTTTGCCTGTTTTTAAATCTAAAATTTGTATTTCGGCTTCTAGTGGAAGTTTGGTTTTGGCATCATATACTTTACCTTTTACATAATTGGTGTAAATAGGTTTTATTTTTTTAACCTCAATATCAAAATAATATAAATCTAAACCACCATAGCCAGCATATTGGTCGGATGAAAAATAAGCTGTACTGCCACTTGGATTAATTATTAACCCGCCTTCATCATTAAATGTATTTATAGGATAACCTAAATTTTCGGGTAATCCCCATTGCCCGTTTTCGCTTAGGTGAGATAAAAAAATATCTTTGTTTCCTAAACCCACCCATCCATCGGACGAAAAATATAATGTTTTATTATCTGGGTGAATAAATGGCGACATATCATTGTAAGGGGTATTAATGGTAGGCCCAAGGTTAATAGGGTCGCCCCAGTCGCCGTTATCATCTAAAATACTTTTCCAAATATCGTAGCCACCCAGTCCGCCTTTTTTATCACTTACAAAATATAAGGTTTTACCATCGGCCGATATGGATGGTTGCGATTCCCAGTTTCTTGTATTTATGGGGAAGCCTATGTTTATAGGGCTAATCCAGTCTTTCCCATCTTTTTTAGAAATAAAAATATCGCAACGCCCCATCCCATCTGGCCTGTTACAGCCTGTAAAAAAAAGGTATTGCCCATCGGGCGAAATACATTGAGCGCCTTCGTTATAGTCGGGAGTGCTTAAAACCGAGCTTAAAAATTCGGCTTTACCCCAAATAGTATCTGTTTTATTACTTTGGTAAAAATCTTCTTTAAAATCAATTTGGCGGGTAAATATCATACAGGTTTCATCGGCGGTAATAGCGGCCATATATTCATCATGTATTGTATTAATGCTAGCACCCAAGTTTACTGGCCTAAATTTTACTGGATTTTTCATTGCTATTGGGCCAAAATCACAATCTTTCAAATATTTTTTAGCTTTAGGGGCATATTTTTTTGTAGAGTCGGCGTGTGTTAAATATTTCACAAAAAGGTTTTTTGCTAAATCATATTTTCCGGTTTTAAGTGCCGATTCGGCATAAAAAAAAATTCGCTCGGGTGCAAATTTAGGGTTTATATTAAAAGCCTTTTCGTAAGCAATTATTGCATCGTAATAATTTAAGTTGGCCCTATAAGCATCTGCCAGTAGCAAGTAAGCTTCTATAAAGTTTGGGTCGTTTTCGGTAGCTTCATTTAATTCTACAATAGCTAGTCTATAATTATTTTGGTCAATATAGTTATTTGCGCTTTGGTAATTTCTAAGTGCTGCTTTACTGGTACTGCTAAGCACAGCTTGTGCCAAAATTTGGGTATAAACCCCCAAGACTAAAACAACTAAAAAAAATTTTTTCATCTAAAATTTAAAAAAATAATAAGCGGCGTTAGTTAGGGTATATTTAAGTATTTATGCGTTTGCAGCGAAATTTCCCATTGTGGGTTATTCATCACATAATCAATAATTAAAGGTGTTATTTCGTTTGATTTAGACCACTCGGGTTGTAGGTATAATTTACAATTTTCGCCCACCATTTTAGCATGTTCTTCGGCCCAGGCAAAATCACTTTTGTTAAACACAATTACTTTAAGTTCATTGGCATGGGGTAAAATATCGGGCCGTGGTGCTTTAAATTTTTTGGGCGATAGGCATATCCAATCCCAATTTCCCGATAGGGGGTAAGCTCCCGATGTTTCAATAAAAGTTTTAATATTATTTTTTTTTAAGGCTTGTGTTAAATAATCGAGGTTGTATATTAAAGGCTCGCCGCCTGTTACCACAACGGCTTTGCCTGGGTATTTATTTGCGTTATTTACAATGGTATCGGTAGCGGTTAGGGGGTGTAATGTTGCATCCCAGCTTTCTTTTACATCGCACCAATGGCAACCCACATCGCAGCCACCTAGGCGTATAAAATAGGCTGCTTTCCCGGTATTAAAACCTTCGCCTTGTATGGTATAAAAATCTTCCATTAAGGGTAAAAGTGTTCCATCGTTGGGGATTTCTTGCTTACTCATCTTGTTTATTAAACCCAATTTATTTTTTGATTATTATATTTTTTTTTTCGCCCGCTTTTAGCGTGATGCTAATAAAGGCAGATTTGGTTAAATTACCTAATATTAATTTAGCCTTTTGGTTATTTTCGGCTAGTATTTTTAAATCACAAGGGTACGAAGTAGGGTTTTCTATTTCGAGGGTGATGGCAGTATTTGTTTTTTTTATGATTTTGGATTTTACTTGGTCAAAAGTAGCCAAAGTAAGCGTTTGTGTGTTAATATAAATACTGGGTACTTCTAAAATAGTGAGCATTAGAGCTGTTTCGGCCCAGGTGGAACCAGGGTAAATTTCGCCAATTCCTTCGAGCCAGTCGGTGGTGCTTACCCTTTCGGATAGCCAGCCGGGTTGTAAAGCAGGTATTGGATTTTTTACTGTGCTCATGTATTGCGGTATGGCTTGGGCTATGTTTTGTAATAGGTTTAAATAAAATACATTGCCTGTGG
The DNA here is from genome assembly GCA_004292865.1 of Sphingobacteriales bacterium. Taxonomy (GTDB): domain Bacteria; phylum Bacteroidota; class Bacteroidia; order Sphingobacteriales; family Sphingobacteriaceae; genus Pseudopedobacter. The sequence goes on along the minus strand of RDXP01000148.1, from coordinate 23,081 downwards.
CCCGGTATAATCGTAACAAAGCTACGCCCGAGTGTGTGCATATACCTGGTGCACCATGTTTGTTTTGTGTATTGGCCCATACAGCACCCGTAGTTTTTTTATCTAGCTTGGCTAGGGTTGATGATGGTGGAAATACAAAATCGTACGAGCTTACCCAAGTGCTAAATTGTATGGCTACGTTTTGTGCTATTTGTAGCCATTTGGTATCGCCTGTTGCTTCAAATAAGGTCATGTACGATTCCAGCAATGCGTAAGTAGCCTCGCTATCAAAGTTTTGCATGGCATCGCCAGCGGCACCATAAATTAAACCTTTGCTTACATAATTTTGGTTAAAGTTATCGGCAATTTGTTGTGCAACCTCTAGGTATTGTTTATTGTTAAAATATTGTGCTGCTAAAGCTAAGGTGGCTGGTACAATAGCTCCACTTGCCGAACCGCCTATTACAAGCTCGCCGGTACTATTGTTTACATATTGGCCTAGTTGGCCATATTGTTGCCATGTTTTTACAAAAGCATTGGCAACGGTACGGGCACCAGTATCCCAGCTGGGTTTAATAGGCATGTTTAAGGCCTTAAATGTGGCCAATTCTTTTAATACATAAAACAGCCCATCGCCACTTTTACGCACTAGGTGTAGGTTTTTGGCGGTGGCAATATCTTGGAATATGCCAAACCATTGGTTTCCTTTTTGGCCACTATCCCAAAAATATCCTGATGGCGAAATCCCGTTAGGAAACAACCAATCGAAATTACGAACCACATTTTTACGGCTTTGCTGGCCGCCTATGGCTAATAATGGGTAGGGCGAAATCATGCCACCTGTCCACCCTATTTGCCAATCTTGGTAATAGTTTTCACGCATGCCTACCGAGTAATAACCAAAAGTAGGTTCGAAATTTTGACGGTTAAATTTTTCTTCTTGAATTTTAAAAGCTGCCGAAAACGGTATGGCATAGTTTACTTTACCTTGCGGGATTAAATCGTTACGTATTTGTGTAAATTTATTGTACAATGCCTGCACATTGGGCGATGTAAAAAAATAAATTTTTGCCGATAATACCACCGAGTCGCCTGCACTAAAATTTGCTGGCTTATCGGTTGCGGGGGCTTGCATATCTGCAATAATGTACTGGAAATTTTCTCGCACTACGGGCGAAGTTATGCTTATTGAAGCATGGGTACGCTGGTTATTTTCCTCAATATCAATACCATAATCATCAATACCATTGCCTTGCTTGGTTAATAACCAAAAGCCGCTGTTATTGGTAGGATTGTGAAAACCAATTGCCGGTGTGCTCATATCGCCACTACGTTGCTGCACACGCGATGGGCCGTTTTTTATATTTAATCGTGGAATATCCGACACTACTTGGGGCTTATCGGGGCCAATATCTTGGGTATCCATTAAAAAAGATAAATAAGGGTGTACAATGGCTTTAACCCTATTGCCATTATACAATGCCGCAGGCATTAAAACGTAATTTTTTACCGACCAATCATCAAAACCTAAAACCAAAGAAACAGAACTGGACGCTGCCCTGCCCGAAAGGCACTTAAAAACCAAGTTTATATTATATCCATTATTGGTTTCGGTTGGTGATATTTTTTTTGTTACTACCCAGTTGCTGCTATCTAAAAATAAGGTGGCTGTGGCCGAGTTTAGCCTTACTTTTTTTTGTGAAATTACTTTGTTAAAATGTTGGGTATCGTATTGTGTAAGCTGTGCACTTAGGCTTAAATTATTAAAGTTATTTGCAAGTTGTGCAAAAGTTTTTACGCTAACCGTAGCCATAAATAGGAGGGTTAGTAGGTTAATTTTTTTGATTAATGAGCGCATTATAAAGGTGTAAAATGGATTAAACTTATTGGTTATTAGAAAACTCTTTTTTGTATTGCAATGGGCTTTTACCCATTATACTTTTAAAAAATTTATTGAAATTAGAAAAGTTATTAAACCCACTTTCGTAGCATACACCACTTATGGTAAGCTTATTTTCTATCAATAATTTACAAGAATATAGTACCCTTGTTTCGATTAAATATTGCGAGTAGGTTTTTTTTGTTTTTGTTTTAAAATATCTACAAAACGAATTAGAGCTTATATTGGCCACATCTGCAATTTCATCTAAGGTAATTTTCTTTTTAAAATTTGCAAGAGAGTATTGGTAAATATCATTTATACGCTTTGCCTCGGCATCGTTGTAATTGTTTAAAGCTACTATTGATGATAAAAAAGAGCATTCGGTAGATACTGCAATAATTTCTAAAACTTCTAAAAGCGAAACTACACGTCTCATATCTTTTTCGATAAGCATTTTATCAATAATTTCAATAACCTTATTTTTAGTTTTTCCTGTTAATAAAATGCCTTGTTTTGCTTTTTTGTATAAATCTCTAAGGATTTTGTTTTCAGATAATTCTAAAAATTTATCGCCCCATAAATCTTCTAAAAAATGAATTACCTTGGCTTCTACATTTAACTCTGGATTGTTTTGAAAGTATATATCATCGCATTTCCAGTAATGTGGTAAATTAGAGCCTACCAAAATAACATCACCTTCTTTAAAATGGTGGATACTATCACCAATAAATTGGGTTCCTTTACCTTTTACAATATGTACCAATTCTACTTCGGTATGGTAATGCCAGCGGTTTAAAAAATGAGGAACAACATCGTGGCGTACACTAAAGGTTTGGTTAGGTCCTAAAGGAACAAACAGTAAGTGAGGTTTCATCTGGTTAATAATTGGTTTTATATTTTAAAAAAATTAAAATCATGCTAATATAATTGTAAAAATTATCATTTTAGCATGATTTTAAAAATGAAGTAACAAAAATGTTATACTAGTGTAAATTTTACATGATACAAGAAAGTAAAAATCCTTGGAAAATAATACATAGTACTAAGGTGTATGATAATAATTGGATAAGTGTAACTGAGCATCAAGTAATTAATCCTTCGGCTGGTAAAGGTATTTATGGTATTGTTCATTTTAAAAATTATGCCATTGGTATTGTAGCTATTGATGTGCATCAAAACATTTATTTGGTAGGCCAATACCGCTTACCTTTAATGCAATATAGCTGGGAAATACCCGAAGGTGGCGGTAAGCTAGATACTAATCCGCTCGATTCGGCTAAGCGAGAATTACTTGAAGAAACTGGCCTAATAGCGCAACAATGGGAAGAAATTTTACGCATGCACCTTTCTAATTCGGTAAGCAACGAGCTAAGTATTATATACCTAGCCACTGGCCTGCAACAATTTACCCCCGAACCCGAAGAAACCGAGCAGCTTCAAGTAAAAAAAATTCCTTTTAATGAGGCTTACGAAATGGTTATTAAAGGCGTTATTACTGATGCCATAAGTGTAGCCGCTATTTTAAAAATAAAACTTTTACATTTAGGCCATTAATTAAAAAATACAAATTTATGATACGCCGTATTTTAGGCTTTATGCTATCTCCTATACATCATTTGTTTTTTTTGCTTACGCTATGTTTATTTCAACCTATACAATGGCTAAGTTTAAAAATGGGGGGTTATGGGGCGCATAAAAAATCTGTTGATTGGCTTAATTTTTTTTTGGTAGTTACTTATTATATTTTGGGGCTAAGGGTATCATTTAAAAATAATAATAAACTCCCCATTGGCCAATCAATTATTTTTGTAGCAAACCACCAAAGTATGTACGATGTACCTGCACTAATTTGGTTTTTAAGAAAATACCATGCAAAGTTTATTTCTAAAATCGAGCTCACAAAAAACATTCCTTCAATATCGTTTAATTTAAAAAATGGCGGTGGTGCTAATATAAACCGTAAAGATGCCCGACAATCTATCACCGAAATATTAAAACTGGGCGAACGAATGCGAGATAATCAATGGTCGGTAGTTATTTTTCCCGAAGGTACACGCTCCCCAAATGGCGTGTTAAAAGATTTTCAGGCAGGCGGTATTGCCACTTTACTTAAAAAAGTGCCACAAGCCTTGGTAGTTCCTATTGCTATTAATAATTCGTGGAAAGTAGTAAAAAATGGTACAATTTGGCTTATGCCCGGCTATCATTTAAGTTTCAAAGTATTAGATGCTATTAATACCGAAAACAAAAACGTAGATGTAATAATAAGCGAGGCTAAAGAAGCTATCCAAAAAACAATACATTTATAAGGAAAACTAATTTTTATGGCTCGTTTATTCCTTGTATTGATAAATCTGTTACCGAAATTATTTTCATGGTTATATTTTTAGATTTTTTTTTAATACCCTCGCTTATTTTTTCGTGTATTTCTTTAGGTTTTGCTACATAAAATTGGCTAATATATTGTTAAACTTGGTAAATTACACATCAAAAAAAAATCTTAAATTATTAATTAAATACCTTTAAATTAATAGATTGTGTATTGTTTGATGCTGTGCCTACCATAATTTCAAAATCGCCAGGCTCCACAATCCAGTTCATATTAGCATCGTAAAACGATAGCAACTCGGGCGTAATAGTAAAACTTACGGTTTGCGTTTCGCCAGCAGCAAGGCTTATTTTTTTAAAGCCTTTTAACTCTTTTACGGGGCGGGTAACGCTTGATACCTTATCTCTAATGTACATTTGTACAGTTTCGGTACCTGTGCGGCTACCTGTATTTCTTACATCAACACTTACAGTAACGGTACTATTTTTTTTTATAGCTGGGGCTGATATTCTTAAACTGCTATAACTAAATGTGGTATAGCTTAAGCCGTGGCCAAATGCGTATAAAGGGCTTACATCGAACCCTAAATTATACCCTCGCCTTGCCGATGGTTTGTAATTATAATAAGCCGGAATGTGGCCAGTACTGCGGGCAAAAGTAATAGGCAATTTACCGCTTGGGTTTATGGTGCCAAACAGGGCATCAACCATAGCATAACCGCCCTCTTGCCCCAAATACCAACATTGCATTATAGCAGGTACAGCACCATTTAGGTACGATATATCCAGAGGTGGGCCGCTATTTATAAATGCGCAAGTAGGTTTACCTGTGGCAACTACAGCTTTTATTAAATCGTTTTGGTTTGATAAAAGTTCTAAAGTAGGTAAATCGCCTAGGTGCGTATCCGACCAACCCTCTCGGTTGGTAGATTCGTTGCTACCTACAAAAAGCACCACCACATCGGCTTGTTTGGCAATTTCAACAGCTTCTATAATTTTTTGTTGATTTTCGATAGGGTTGGCAAGGTTAATGTTATCGGCAAACCAATCGTTTTTATCAGTAATTTTTACCCCTTCGGTATATAAAATTTTTATATCGTTACCGTATTTTTCTTTAATGGCTTGCAAGGGCGATATATTAAATTTAGCCTTGTCGGAATAACCGCCCAAAATACATTTATCGGCATTGGGACCTATAAATGCAATGGTTTTAACCTTTGATTTATCTAGCGGTAAAAAGTTATTGTTATTTTTTAAAAGCACCATGCCTTCGGTAGCGGCTTTGTAGGCAATGGCTCGCTTTTGCGGACTAGCTACAATTTCTTCGGCCTTGGAGGCATCAACGTAAGGTTTTTCAAATAATCCCAACCTAAATTTATTTACCAGTACCCGCAAAACATGCTCGTTTAATTTAGCCATAGTTATTTTATTTTGGCTCAAGGCCGATTTTAAATGCGTAAAGCCTTCGGGTTCGGGGGTTTCAATATCAACGCCAGCATTAAAAGCCATAATACCAGCATTGGCTATAGTAGGTGCTACAAAATGTAGGTTGTTTAGGTTTGCTACGGCAAAATAATCGGATACAAAAAGACCACGAAACCCCCATTTATTACGCACTAAATCAGTTAGTAAACTTTTATTAGCGTGTACAGGTATGCCAAATAATTCATTATAGCAAGGCATAATATTCATTACGGCAGCCTGCTTTACACAGGCTTTAAAAGGTGCAAAAAACACTTCATGTGCCATACGTTCGTCGATATTGCTGGGGGCAACATTTATACCGCCTTCGCTTTGGCCATGTACGCCAAAATGTTTTAGGGTGGCTGCTACCTTATTGGGTTTCAAATATTCGCTGCTGCCTTGTAGGGCCTTAATTTCGGCAATGGCTAGGCGTGATATAAGGTAAGGGTCTTCGCCCAAAGTTTCTTCGGTGCGGCCCCAGCGAGGGTCTCGTACCACATCCACCACAGGTGCTAAAACTTGGTGCCCACCTCTGGCCCTTATTTCTTCGGCTACGTTGCTAAATACTTCGCTTAATAAAGCCTCGTTCCAGCTGCTTGCCAAGGCAATAGGGATGGGGAAATTGGTGGCATCTTGCGATTGTTGGCCGTGTAAGCCTTCTTCGTGTACCATTACTGGGATGCCTAAACGGGTTTTTTCTACAAAAAAATGTTGTACTTGATTGTATAAGGTAGCGGCCTCTGTGGGTTTTTGTCCTATTGTTTTGCCTGGTAGTGGCTCGTTTATGCGGGCTATTTGGCCTAGGCCGTATTTAAAAACTTTGGCTGCATTTGCTTCATCAAATTTACCTGCTGTAATGTATGGGCTTTTGTTCCATATACATTGTAGCTGGGCAATTTTTTCGTCGGTAGTCATTCGTTTTAGCAAATTTTGCGCCCGTACATTAGGCGAAAGTTTTGGGTTTTTATACAGCGGCGGCTGCGCCAAAATCCCCGAAAGGGAAAATAGTATAAAAATTATAGCAAGGCTTAGTTTTTTGGTCATTTTAATTGGTTTGTTAGGAGGAGTGAAAGGTAAACGTTTTTTGTAGAAAAACACCTTGTTTTGATTTTAAAAAACTCTCCGCCCTGATGTGTAGGATTGCACCAAGGCAGTAGGAGTTCAAAATAAAAGAATCGTGGTGGTGGTTATTAATTACGGTGGGCTGTTTTTAAAACCGTATGCATTTAGCCCACGGTTTTAACCGTGGGTAAACAATATAAATTAGAAGCCAACCATTTTAATGGTTTAAATGTGTTGGCTAGTAGTTTGCGTTGAGTGATAAAGAAAATGGTTAAAACCATTACAAAATATGCGTAACAATAACCCACGGTTAAAACCGTGGGCTCTTGTTAAAACCGTGGGCTCTTGTTAAAACCGTGGGCTCTTGTTAAAACCGTGGGCTCTTGTTAAAAGCTCTTGTTAAAACCGTGGGCTCTTGTTAAAACCGTGGGTTCTTGTTAAAACCGTGGGTTCTTGTTAAAACCGTGGGCTCTTGTTAAAACCGTGGGCTTAAAAGCCTTCAAATTCTGCCTTTTTAGCTTTGTAAAGTTATTGTAACAAGAAATTAAATATACCTATTAATCAAGTTTTCTAAATACTCTTGCTTGCCGCTTTGTAAAGCTGGTTCGCCGTTTTCAATAGCAAAGGTTCTTAAATCTTCTAACGATAGTTTACCTGCTTCAAAATCGGCACCTTTACCCGCATCAAATGAGGCGTAACGGGCGGCTTTTACAGCGTTAAAGTCGGATGAAGTTAAGATGTTATCGGCCGTAACTAATGCCCTGGCAAACAAATCCATACCGCCAATGTGGGCATAAAACAAATCGGCAGGGTCGGTAGAGTTTCTTCTGATTTTAGCATCAAAATTAATACCACCACCTTGTAGGCCTTTGGTTTGCAACAAAATCATCATGGCTTCGGTAATTTCGTTAATATCGTTAGGGAACTGGTCGGTATCCCATCCGTTTTGGTAATCGCCACGGTTGGCATCTAGCGAGCCTAACATACCTGCATCGGCAGCTACCTGCATTTCGTGGGTAAAAGTATGGCCAGCAAGGGTGGCATGGTTTACTTCGAGGTTTAATTTAAAATCGCCCAATAAATCGTACTGACGTAAAAAGCCAATTACCGTAGCCGCATCATAATCGTACTGGTGTTTAGATGGTTCGCAAGGTTTAGGTTCTATAAAGAAAGTGCCTTTAAAACCATTTTTACGGGCATAATCTTTTGATGCGTGTAAAAATTTAGCAAAATGTTCTTGCTCACGTTTCATATCGGTATTTAATAACGACATGTAGCCCTCACGGCCACCCCAAAATACGTAGTTTTCGCCACCTAGTTCAATGGTAGCATCAATAGCGGCTTTTACTTGCGCTGCACCGTGTGCCAGTACATGAAAATTCGGGTTAGTAGCTGCACCATTCATATAGCGTTTGTTCGAGAATAAATTAGCCGTTCCCCACAATAATTTTACGCCACTTTCTTGTTGTTTTATTTTGGCATAAGCGGTTATGGCTTGCAGGCGGCGTTCGTTTTCGGCAATATCGTTGGTAAAATCAACCACATCAAAATCGTGAAAACAGTAGTAAGGCAAATTCATTTTGGTAATAAACTCAAAGGCTGCATCCATTTTATCTTTGGCTCTTTCAATAGCATCTGTTTTTGTGTTCCACGGAAAAATGTGGGTAGGTTCGCCAAATGGGTCGGCTCCGTTACCGTTAAACGAATGCCAGTAAGCACAAGCAAAGCGCAAATGCTCTTTCATGGTTTTGCCTGCAATTAGTTGGTTTTCATTGTACCATCTAAACGCTAATGGGTTGTGCGATGCTTGTCCTTCGAACTTTATTTGTTCTATTCCTTTAAAATACTCGTTTTGTCCTAAAACTACTTTTGTCATTGTTGTATGTATTGTTATGTTATTTAATCAGTTTATTTTCTAATAAGGTTTTCCAGTTTTGGTATAATTCTTCGTAATTGTGTTGCGCTTCGGGTTCAATTAGTTTTAATGGTTTCATGTTGCTAAATGCCGTTTCGAAATTAGCAAAAATTCCTGTACCTACACCAGCACCTAATGCTGCCCCTGTGCTACCATCGTTTTTATACAATTCTACGGGTGCACCACACACATTTACAAATATTTGTGCAAATACATCGCTTAAAAAAAGATTGGCTTTGCCTGCTTTTATTATTTTAGGTGAGATGCCAGTTGTGCGCATAATATCTAAACCGTAGCGAAAAGCGAAACAAATACCTTCTTGCACTGCCCTAAAAATATGTGCTTGAGTGTGTATATTCAAATCGAGGTTTAAAATTTGTGCGCCCAGTAATTGGTTGTTTAATATACGTTCGGCACCGTTGCCAAAAGGCAAAATTTGTAGGCCATCGCAGCCTGGGGGTATGGCTTGTGCTTGCTGGTTAATTTCATCATAACTTAAACCGTTGCCTACGTTATCTTTAACCCAGCGGTTCATAATACCTGTGCCGTTTATGCACAATAGTACGCCTAAGCGTTTATTGGCTGGCGTATAATTTACGTGTGCAAATGTATTTACCCGCGATTGTGGGTCGTATTGTAAGGTATCGCTTACGCCATATATTACGCCCGATGTGCCAGCTGTTGCGGCCACTTCGCCAGGTTGTAATACGTTTAACGATAGGGCATTATTGGGCTGGTCGCCAGCTTTATAGCTTACAGGAATATCCGCGTTAAGCGATAAAAGATTTGCAATTTCGGGGGTAATGGTTGCGTGTACAGTAAAAACTTCTTTTATAGCTGGGAAAATATCGGCCTTAAAGCCATAACAATCTAGTACATCTTGTGCTAAACTTTCGGTTTTAAAATCCCACAAAATACCTTCGGATAGGGCCGATGCTGTGGTAGTAATTTGACCAGTAAGTTTCATGGCAATAAAATCGCCGGGGAGCATGGCTTTATCTATTTGGGCAAAAATTTCGGGTTCGTATTGCTTTACCCAAGCCAGTTTTGAAGCGGTAAAATTACCTGGCGAATTTAATAAGTGGGGCAAACATTTATCAGCACCTATTTTTTCAAAAGCGTTTTTGCCCATTTCTACGGCTCGGCTATCGCACCATATAATGGCATCACGTAGTACTTTTTGGTTTTTATCAACAACTACAAGCCCATGCATTTGGTACGATATACCTATGGCTATAATTTCGGTAGGATTGTATAAATGTGTATCATGTGCTTTTAAGATGGCTTTTTGCACATCATGCCACCAGGTTTCGGGTGCTTGCTCGGCCCAGCCAGGCTGTAACGATTTTATTTGGCTTTCCTTATCGGGATATTGTACCGTTGTTACGGCTTGCTGGGTATCGGTATTAACTACCGATACTTTAATAAACGATGTGCCTACATCGATACCTAATAATAACATAAATATATATTTGGGTTAAGTTTATTTTTAAATAATACGAGGGGCTAAATTATCTATTTTTTTTTCGGATTTTATATAGTGAACATAACAGAAACTGTTTTTTATTTCTTTTTTTTGCACTCGGTAAAATTACGACTAGCAATTATGTTTTTTTAGGCTTTGGCCAAGCTAAAAATTTTACTAACCAAATGTGATAAATGATTAAAAATAATGCCCGAAACAAATAAGCAAACCATTACAGATAAAATCACAAGTTTTGTATTAAAAAACAATAAGGAAACTAGTGTACAAATAAGCAACCTAGGTGCCTGCATTACCAAGTTTTGCATTAAAAATGCAAATAACCAACTGGTTGATGTGGTATTGGCTTATGATAATTTAGATGATTATTGCGATAATCCTTATTATTTGGGCGTTACGGTAGGGCCTTATGCCAATAGAATAGCCAAAGGTAGGTTTAATATTGATGGCGTTTTATATCAATTAGCTATTAATAATGGGCCTAATAACTTGCATAGTGGCGCAACAGGGATACACAATAAAATATGGACACTAAAGGAACATACAAGTAATTCGGTTTTGTTTAGCTTATTGTGCCCACATTTAGAGGATGGTTTCCCGGGTAATGTACAATTAGGCATTAAGTTTGAACTAAATAATAACAATGAACTGTGTATAAATTACAGTGCTTTAAGCGATAAAAAAACCATTGTTAACTTAACCAACCATGCTTATTTTAACCTTAACGGCCACAATGCGGGAACTTGTACCCAGCACCTTGTAAAAATTAATGCACATTATTATACACCTATTGCTAGCGATGGCATACCCACAGGTGAAATTTTACCTGTTAAAAATACGCCATTTGATTTTACCCGAAACAAAACTATACAAGCCGATATTGATGTACAAAACCAGCAATTAACTAACGGTAATGGTTACGATCATAATTTTGTTGTTGATAATTACGATGGTAGTTTACAATGTGTTGCCCAAGCTATTGGCGATAAAAGCAACATTTCATTAGAGGTGTTTAGCACCTTGCCTGGCTTGCAGTTTTATGTAGGCTCGTATTTGGATATAGCCCAAGGGGGTAAAAATAATGCTTCGTACCCAGCCAGAAGTGGTTTTTGTTTCGAAACACAACATTTACCAAATTCGGTAAACCAGCCTAATTTCCCCTCAACAATAATAGAGGCGGGCAAGCAATATAATTTTACTACCGTTTATAAGTTAAGTAGCTAATAAAGTTTTTAGTTATTATTGTTTTATTAATTTTTTTATTCCGAGCCGTCCGTTTGTGTTTTTATCTTGTATTTCTAACAAATAAACACCTATTGGCAAATTGCTAACACTTATTTTAAAATTTTGGTTTGGGCTGTTTTCAAAAGATTGCAATTTTTTACCATCAATGGTAAAAATGTTTACCCTAATTAATGGCTTGTTTTTTTTATCCCAGCTTAGGTTAAATTCATCTTTTACAGGATTAGGGAAAATTACTATTTCGTTATCATTAGCAAGCTCATAAACTACCGTTTGCATATCCGTATGGTAAACATTTCCATCAGCATCAATAGATTTAATTAAATAATAGTTTAGGCCAATTTGGGGTGTTAAATCGTTAAAATAATAATTGAGGGTGGATGATGAATTGCCTGCTGTGGGTTTTGTACCGATAGTTGTAAAATTAATTCCATCGCTGCTGCGTTGTATTTCGAACTGTTTGGTGTTTTTTTCGGATAATGTTTGCCATTTTAAAAAAACGCCATTATTTAGTTTTTGAGCGGTAAAATTTACCAGCTCAATAGGCAATGTACCTGCTTTTATACCTGATATAATAAGCGAATAGTTTTGGCTATTATTAAAAAGTTGGCCTTTGTGCGATACCGTTACTGTAAACGCTCTGTCGCCAATAGCTTGCTGGCCAGTATTTATTTGCTCTATATTATCCACTAGGTTATTACCTTTTGTAGCAGCGTTTGATGGATTGTTGGGGTCTAATTTCCAAGGTAAAAAGGTGTTGCTTGTTTCTACAAGTTTAATATCTAAATCGTTAATTAAATTTGCTTTTCGGTTATCTACTACGCCACTGGGTAATATATCCCCTTCAAAATCAGTCCAGCAGATGCTTACTTTTACAGGCTCGCTTGCCGATGAAGTAAAGTTTTTTGTAAAAGTAGAACCGTTTGCTAAATTTTTTTCGAGAATAAGCGTAGTAGTGCCATTTTTTTTAATTGTATTGCCGGCTCGTTCCATGTTTAACAAGCCCCAGCCAAATATATAATCGGGGCCAGGGCTACTACCTGCTTCGTCGGTGGTGTGTAATGCCAAACCCTTTAAAGTGGCCGATTGCATAAATCTACCGCCATTTAATTGGGCATAATATTCTTGCAGTAATAACAAAGAGCCACATACATTGGGGCTTGCCATTGATGTACCACTAAAGGTATCATAAGCAGTAGTATTTTTGTCGGAGCATGAGGTAACATTTACACCATTGCCCACTAGGTCGGGCTTTATACGGCCATCGTCCGTAGGCCCCCACGAGCTAAAGTTAGAAATGATAATATCGCTAGGGTTTATAGCACCATTAGGCAAAGCCCGCACAGCACCTACACACAAGGTGTTTTTAGCACATTGCATCCCTGTAATAATATCATAGCTATCGTTACTACTTATACCCGCAGGCCTGTTACCCATAAATACCGCAGTTTCCGAATTATTAGGGTAAGCATAATAAGGTTCGCCTACATTAGGCCCATTATAGTTACGGCTATTTCCAGCGGCAAACACAGGTAAATAATAGGGGGCGTTAAAACAAATTTCGTCTAGTTTAGCAGCATCAGCTCCATATAGTCCAAAATTAGCATCTTCGGCCTGCCCTGGTATTCCAAGCCATTCCCATCGTTCAGTATCATTATCATCATAAAGCACCCAGCCAGCATCTACACCGTACGAGTGGTTAGAAACCAATAAATTATTTGCCGCAGTAGCCATTTCGCTAAAATCAAAATCAAAATCATAAGCCTGTAATTGTTTGGCTCCCCATGCCATGCCACGGGCAATAGGATTTATGCCTGTGGCTATCATTGTACCCGCAACGTGGGTGGCGTGTAAGTCGGACAGTGTGGTGGCATCTTTAATAACTACCCTGCTGTTAAGTTCTTGGTGGTCGGTTTTTATTAAGCCCCCATCCCAAATACCTAATTTGCCATCCATAAAACTACTGCTACCATTTAGGTTTATGCCAAGGCTACCGTTTAGGTAAAAAGAATTTGTACGGGTAGTGCCAGCCGCAATTGTATTGTTAAATGTAGTATAGTATTTGGGCCGACCGTAAGCATCTAAGCCCTGTAAAGATTTTAGGTTACCGTTTTTGCTGATTTTAAGGGTTGGCCAATGGTGTATTTTGGCTAGTTCGAGTGCTGTTTTTTTATCATTTTTTGCTTGGCGCAGATATTGCTTGCTTAATTGTGTTAATTTTTGTTGTTGTTGAAAGCTTACCAAGCTACGTAGTTTTTGCGAAAAAGATGGTGTAGCTAATACAAAGGCGAGTACAAAAAGGTAAATTTTTTGTTTCATAAATTATCAATTTAAAGTAAATACAAAATTAGTTTATTACCGCAATTATTAAGCATTAATTTTTAAGTTTAAATATATTCAAAATACTTTATTTACAGATGGATATGGGGCTATGGTAGCAAGTATATTAACAATACTTTTTTTTATAACCAATTGCTTATGAAATTAATATAATCGAAAAAAAAACCCATAATTAGTCTCTTTTTTTTTTTGAAAAACCTAGGCCTGTATTTTATTAAATCAGCTAGCCCCGCCACCTGCCTGCCTGCTTACCGCAGGTAGGCAGGTATCCGCTACTGTCGGGTTTAGGTACACAGGGTTGTACTTTTTAATGCGGGTTTACCTTGCACTGTGGCTACATTACATCTAAATATAAGCGGTAAATACCCTGTTTCAAAAGATTTATTAGTTCCGAAACTCTTTTATAGTACATTAATTCAGTAGCTTTACCGTAAAATCATTTTACCATGGGCAAAGCAATACGAACGGTTGGCTTAGAAGGTGTACAGTTTAAAGCCACAATTGGGGTGTACCCCGAAGAAAAAATATTAGGCAATTATTTTTTGGTAGATTTTGAGGTGGCATTTAAAAGTGCCAAACAACCCGAAACCGAAAACCTGCTAGAAACCGTAAACTATACTGATTTATACACTATTTTAGAAACAGAGTTTAAAAAAAGTAGCGATTTGATAGAAACCGTGGCGCAAACTATACTGGACGAAACACTTTTTAAATTTCCTTATTTAAGAAGCATCAAAATCAAAATAAAAAAACTTAACCCACCTATACATGCGCCCATAGCCAATGCTTTTGTTGCTTTAAATTACCATAAGTAGCAAGCACTTATTTGTAAATATTATACAATGCAAGGTAAACGCCATTGGTCCAGCCGAAACCATCTTGCGAAGGGTATTCACCACCACCAGCCAATTGTGTTATATCTTCTACATTGTATTTCTCCATCATTTTTCCTGTTTTTTTATACACACTGTTGTTTAACGCTAGCCATCTTGTGGCAATTGTATTGGCCAAAGCGGTTTGGTTATAATTATTAAACCCTTTTACGGCAATCCATTGTAAGGGGGCCCAGCCGTTAGGGGCATCCCATTGTTGGCCTGTGTGTAAGGTTGTTGTGGCTAGCCCGCCAGGTTTAAGCAGTAGTTTTTTGGTTATTTTTGCTATCGCGATGGCTTGTTGGGCATTGGCCAATTTTACAAAAATAGGGTATAGACCAGCGGCGGTAATGTTATCGGCTTGTTGTTGTGTAGCAAAATTATAATCGTAAAAATAGCCTTTGTTGGCGTTCCAGCAATATTTTAAAATAGCGGCTTTTCTTTTTTTGGCTTTTGTATAAAAAATGTTGGCTTGGGTTGTATGTTGCTGTTGGGTATAAGTTTTTGCTATGGTATTTTCCATTTCATATAATAAACAGTTTAAATCAATGGGTATAATTTGGGTGGTTTGTATGGTATTTATGTTTAAATTATCGGCAAACCAACGGCTGCTAAAATCCCATCCGCTGCAAGCACCCGCCCGCAAATTACGGTACGTGTTGGCTTTATTTTCTTCTAAAATGCGTTGCAAGGCTTCGGGCGAAGCTACTTTTATACGCATGGCTAGTTGCAAGGCCGTTGTTTCGGCGGTTTCGTAATCTTCTTTATAACTTTCGGGTCTTGGCGTGTGCAAGCTATCCCAGTAGCGGTTTAAAATTGCTCCGTTTTGCATTTTTACCACACTTTTATTGGCTTCATTAGGTTTTAAATTCGTGTTTCCTTGCATCCAATAGCTGTATTCTTTAAGCATGGCGGGCAAGTAGGTATTGTAAACGCCGTTTCCTTTTACTGTAGCTAGTAGGCTTATCATCATGCAAAAAAATGGTGGCTGGCTACGGCTTAGATAATAGCTACGGTTACCATTAGGTATATGGCCATAAGTATTTATTAAGTAGGCGAAGTTTTTAACCATGTTTTCCATTAGTTTTATTTCGCCACTTTGTTTAAGGCCTAGCATGGTAAAATAACTATCCCAATAATATATCTCACGAAACCGCCCGCCAGGCACTACGTAGGGGTAGGGCAGGGGTAATAGCGATTGGGTTACAACTGTTTTTACATCAGCATTTCGTTTTAATACGGCCCACAAATTATGGATATGCTGTGTAATATCATCCTCGGTTTTTATATTATTTAATGGGGGCGTTATGGGTAAGTTAAAATTGCGGAGCACAAACTTTTTAAGGTCAAAGTCAGCATTTTTTTGTATTTTATATTCATTTAATATGCTATCAATGTTTTGTTTAGGTGTACAATCAACAAATGTTTTGCCATCAGCTAATATTTTTTGCAATTGTACATCGGTAAATAGTTGGCCATAAATGGCATCGGGGCTAGGGGGCTGTTGCGCTTGCTGCGCATATAAATTATTAAAAAATAAAAATGTGCATACAAAAAAAAAGTTTTTCATTTTAGTAGATTATGGTTGCTGTTTTCTTATTTATTTTGAATACTTTGAATGCCAAGTGTTTGGTTTCCTGTTCCTTTTACAAAACCTTTGGCCCAAAATGTATAAATTTTTCCGTTTACAAAATTAAAATTTATTGCTACTGTACTTTTTATTGAAGTATCACGAGATGCAATTTTAACGCTGTACTCGCCAGGTTTAATTTGGTTAAAATCTGAGGCAACACCAAACGGAAGGTTGCCAATTAATAACGAATCGTTGGCTAACCGAAAATCTAAGGTACGTGAGTTGGGCGATAAATTTATAAACCGGTATTTGGCTTTGTTTTTATCGGGTTTTTTTAAATTATCTTGCGTGGCAACCAATAAAACGTTACGGTTCTTTACACTTCCAGCAAAAAAAATCGAATATACCTTGCGTGATTGTAAAAGCACAGGCACCGAAAGTAATTTATTAACACTTGGAGCTATGCTTACCTCAACTTGTTTTACACCTGCATCAATTAAGGTATAAACAGGGTTTTGGGTGTAGGTTAAGGGCAATGTGTTTATTTTTTGCTTGTTAAAAGTAAAATCAATACCAGCAGCATCTGGAGCTGCGTTAATAAGCATTAGGGTATCTTTACCCGCATTTACATCAACCTCCGAACTATTGCAAGCAACTGTAATACCCATAAATGATATTAATAAACTTGCCATTAGATGTTTTATTTTAGACATAAAAAAATAGGTGTTAAACAAAAATAGCCTAGCAAAAACCAGACTATTTATTTTTAATTTATACAAACATATTATCCGTAATTATTTAACATTACAGGCATTACCAGCATTAAAACATCTTCGTTTGCATCTTTAATCGTTGGTGATAATAAGCCAGCTCGGTTTGATGCGCTCATTTCAATCGTAATTTCATCGCCACTTATATTACTTAACATCTCAATCAAAAATTTGGCGTTAAAGCCAATTTCCATATCCTCGCCTTCGTATTGGCAAGCAATGCGCTCGTGTGCTTCGTTGGCAAAATCTAAATCTTCCGACGATATATTTAACTCGCTACCAGCAATTTTTAAACGCACTTGGTGGGTGCTTTTGTTAGCAAAAATTACCACACGTTTTAGGCAATTTAAAAATAAGCTACGTTCTAAAGTAAGTTTATTGGGGTTATCTTGTGGTATTACGGCTTCGTAATCGGGGTAGCGCTCGTCTATCAATCGGCAAACCAAATTAATGTTTGCAAATTTAAAAAAGGCACTGGTGGCATTATATTCGATACTTACATTGCCACTATCGGTAGGTAATGCGGTTTTTAACAGCATTAATGCTTTACGAGGCAAAATAAACGATGTTGCAGCTTCGGCACTGGCATCTTTACGCTTATAGCGTACTAGTTTATGTGCATCGGTGGCTACAAAGGTTAAATCTTGGGTGCTTAGTTGGCAAAAAACTCCTGTCATGGCTGGGCGTAATTCATCAACACTTACAGCAAAAATAGTTTTGTTTATTGCTTCGGCTAAAACTATGGCAGGTAAGTTTACCGATGCCGCTTCTTCAACCACAGGTATTCTTGGAAAATCATCACCGTTTTCGCCGCTTAGTTTATACTTACCATCGCCTGCGCTAATTTCTATGGCAAAGGTTTCTTCATCTACCGAAAACGAAATGGGCTGCTCGGCCAGGGTTTTTAAAGTTTCTAATAATATTTTTGAGGGTACAGCAATTTTACCGTCTTCTTTTGATTCTACGCTTAGCGAGGTAGTCATACTGGTTTGTAAATCGGTTGCCGATATTACCAAATTGCCTGCTTTTATCTCAAACAAAAAGTTTTCTAAAATAGGTAAAACTGCACTGGTGCTTAATGCGCCACTTACGGCTTGCAAATGTTTTAATAATGTTGATGTTGATACAATGAATCTCATAATTATAATCGGAAATTTATTTTGCTAAAAAGTAAAAGTATAAAATTTATGCCGCATACTTTCTTTTACGGTAAATATGTTGAAAAATAGCGAAAATGAGTACAAATAAAACAGGTAAAACGGTATTTATGATCTGATATTTTGTTTTTTGAGCTACCAAAAGTCCTTTATCCAGTAAGCGAAGTTCTATTTCTTTGCTGCGTAGGTTTATTAAATCCGAATCATCAGTTAAATAATCGGCAACGTTTAGTAAAAAATTGCGGTTGCCAAAAGTTTGCTGCATAAACCTATCGTAACCCAAAGGGTAAACCGAGCCATCTTTTTCGCTAATATCGCTACGCAAAATATCGCCATCGCTAAAAACAAGCATTTTGGTGGTTTTACTTTTGGGTAAGATGCTTATGCTTTCGCTGATGCCAGTAGGTATAGGGCGATTGGTAAAATCGGATGCAAATTGCCCTTCTAGCAATAAACAAACCGCTTTTGGGGCGCTTTGAAACTGTTTTGGGTCGGGCGTTTCTTCAATCATATCTAAGGCCACCATGGTGGGTATTTTTAACTCGCGGTTGTAAGGCGATGTGGTAAGTAAAACCGTTTTGGTTACATTTTTTACCTCAATAATATCAATGGTATTGGCAAATTGGGTTTTTATACCATCCATATTTTTTATAATGGGATGCGCAATGGTGGGCATAATAATGGGGTTAAACAGCCAAGGCACCATTTGTATTTGCGCTTCGCCACCCACATTACCCACACTTACAGGTATTTGGCCGCAGTTCATATCGCCTATTAAATCGTAATTTATGCGTATGCCGTATTTGAATAATTGGTCGTCGAGGTTTAGTTTATTTGCCAAAGCCAATTGCTGGCTTCGGCCTTTTTTAATGCTATCTAAATCGGCATTTACTTGGTCGATAGCCCAAAATATTTTACCGCCACGCATGAGGTATTGGTCTAGTTTAAATTTTTCGGCTTCGGTAAATTCGGTTTCGGGTTTGGCAATTATCAATAGTTTTATTTTTTCGAGCTCGGTAAAAGGTACTTTGCTTAAATCCACCCTACCTACATCGTAACCATCGCTTAAGCCTTTGGCGGCATCTTTTAACTGTAAATCGCTTAACTCATTATGGCCAACCGTAAATGCTAGCCGTGGTTTTCCGCCCGTAGTAATTTTTTTTATGGCAGCTGCAAAAGCAAATTCGAGGTTTTGCACCGAGTTGTTTAGCACTTCCTCGGGACTTAAACCCATACGGCTTTGCAGCAATTTTACAGGTATTTCTCGGCCATCAAAACTTACCAGTGCGGCGGGTATAATTGTTTTTTGGGTCAAGCCCGATTCTGTTTTTACACTTAAATTGGTAGCTTCAATACCTTTGGCGTACAGTTCATTAAAAAATGTTTGTTGCTGCTCTTGGGTTTTTCCGCCGCTGGGGTCCACAAAATTATAATCGATATTGCTGCCACCGTAGGCTTTAAAATCGGCCAATAAATCTTTTGTTGCATTGCGTAACCGTTTAAATCCCGACGGAAAATCGCCCTCGAGGTAAACCGTAATAATTACAGGTTGCTTTAAATTTTGTAAAATATTTTTGCTTATGGGCGATAGTGTGTAGCGTTTTTCGGCGGTAAAATCTATCCTACCAAAAAACAGCTGAGATATAATATTGAACGACAAAAGTGCAATCAGCGCAAAGCTAAACTGTTTAAAATCTTTTTGTTTTTGCTTGCTTACCATTTTCTACCTCCCAAAATCAACTTTGTTAATAATAAAAAAACGGCAATCACACTTAAAAAATAAACCAAATCGCGGGTATCTAAAACACCACGGCTAATAGATTGGTAATGTTGGTTGATGCCTATATTAAGCAGCACATCATCAAACTTTTGTAGCGAGAGTATTTTACTTGCCGACTCGAATCCGCTAAAAGCGAAAAAGCATAAAAACACGGCAATGGCAAAAGCAATAATCTGGTTTTTAGTAACGCTCGATGTAAAAATACCAATGGCCGTAAACACGCCTCCCAATAAAAATAAGCCTATATATGACCCTATTACGGCTCCAGTATCTATGTTTCCTTTGCTTACCCCCAAATTGTAAATGCTGTAATAATATACCAAAGTGGGCAGCAAAGCAAACAACACAATGGTTAAGGCCGATAAGTATTTGCCTAAAATTATTTGCCCATCGGTAAGGGGTTTGGTAGCTAAAATCTCGAAAGTGCCTTCCTTTTTTTCTTCGGCTAGGGTGCGCATGGTTAAGGCCGGAATTAAAAACATAAACAAATATGGGGCGGTGCTAAAAAGGCTATCTAGCCCTGCATAACCGTATTCGAGGATGCTGGTATCGGGAAAAACCCATAAAAACAAACCTAAAACTACCAAAAAAATTACAATGGTAATGTAGGCTACAAGCGAGCTTAGGTAACCATAAAGCTCTTTTTTATACATGGTAAACATATTTTAATTTATCGGTTTTGGGCTTTGGTAAGTTTTACAAATACGGGTTCGAGGGTTTTTTCGCCGTGTTTGCTTATTAAATCGACCAGCAAATCGTCGGCTACAATATTACCTTTATTTATGATGATTACACGGTCGCATATAGCTTCTACTTCTTGCATTATATGGGTAGATAGGATGACGGTTTTGGTTTTTCCCAGCTCTTTTATCAGGCTGCGTATTTCTATTAATTGGTTTGGGTCCAGGCCCGATGTAGGTTCGTCTAAAATTAAAACCGCTGGGTTGTGGATGATGGCTTGCGCCAAACCTACCCTTTGTTTATAGCCTTTTGATAGTTGGGATATTTTTTTATGCTGCTCGGTTTGTAAGCCTGTTAAAGTAATTACTTCATCAATCCGTTGTTTTTTATTTTTAATTTGATGAATGTTGGCCACAAAATCTAAAAATTCTTTCACATACATTTCGGGGTAAAGTGGATTGTTTTCGGGCAGGTAACCCATATTTTTGCGGGCCTCTAAACTTTGTGTTTCTATATCAAACCCGCAAACGCTTGCCTTGCCACCAGCTTGCGGTAAATAGCCCGTAAGCATACGCATAGTAGTTGATTTTCCTGCGCCATTAGGACCTAAAAAGCCTAAAACACTGCCTGCTTGGGCAGTAAACGATATGTTATTTACGGCTACTTGGCTGCCGTAGTTTTTGCTGAGGTTGATTACAGTTATAGACATTTTAAAGGACAAAGCTAAGTGTTAGCACTTAGCTTGCAAATATTTTATTTTGTTTGCCACCAAAAATAATAAAAACAGCGATTTTTTTATGCCTTTTATAGTTTTGTTTGGAGTTTATAAAAAAACTTAGCATTCATAAATTCACCCCTCTGCATAACTGTTGTACACATATATAGCTTTTAAATAAGGGTTATTTTACAAATTACATTTAGCTTAAAACCAAATTTATATAATTAAAACTATTTTTGGTGTTTTTTTACTTGAATGGTTTTAATAATTTCCCTATCCTTTCTACAACCTAACTACTCCCCATAAACCACCTTACCCGAGCATAAAATTTCTTTAATAAAAGGGTCTCCTTTTTCAAAATAAGCGGTGGGAAACGTTTTGGTTTCTATATCCACAAATTCTTTTTTTATGTTGATTTTGGAAAAAAATTTTCTATCCTCGAAACCAAAGCCATTAAAATTTGGAGAAACCAATGCGACATCAATATCTGAATTAATATCGTAATTGTTGTTTGCATAAGAGCCGAACAAAATGGCTTTATCAATAGGTACGCCGTTTAAAATTATCTCGTTTACAAATAATTGCACTTTTTTTATAATAGCTTGTTGGTTAGGCATTGGGTAAATGTATAATAATTTTAAATAATTAAAATTTCTTTACGTAATTTGTAGAAAATAATTTTTGCTATGAGACAAGTAACCATTTACACCACAGATAACGAATATAACGAGTTTGTGCAGTTGGCTAAAAACTTACGTTACGTAAAAAAAGTTGAAACGGATGAAGGTGATAGCAAAGCCGCCATTATTAAAAATCTAAAAGCTGGGTTTAAAGAAATGGAGTTGTTTAAAAAAGGAAAGTTGAAGACTACTGCTGCGGAGGATTTTTTGAATGAACTATAAAGTAGAACTATCAGCGAACTTTAAAAAAGAGGCTAAAAAACTCATTAAAAAATACCCTTCCTTAAAATTAGAATTAGCAAAATTATTTACCCAGTTAGCACAAAACCCAACTGCAGGTGTTTCATTAGGCAACAATGTTTATAAAATACGCTTGGCAGTTGCCTCAAAAAATACAGGTAAATCTGGCGGGTTACGTATTATATCTTTCGTAAAAATTACGGATAGTTCTGTTTTACTGTTTTCTATTTATAATAAAGGAGAAAAAGATACCATCTCACAAAAAGAAATTGAACAACTTTTGAAGAAAAATTAAATTACTATTTATTTGCCCCAAAACACACCTTTTGTTAAATCTAAGTTATGAGTGTTGAAAATTTAAATTTAAGAGAAACTTACGAGGTAATTAATGAGCTGAAAAACTTAAATTTAGAAATTGCAACTATTTAAGAAATAAAAGTATTACTCCTAAAATTATATAATCATATTGGCATTAAATGCACATTGTACAAAGATAACATTATTGTACGTGGTGTTTCAATGGATGAAGAGATAGAAAATTTTGAGCCTTTAACAAGCCAAAGATTATCTTACAATCCGAACTTGAAAATGAATAAAATTGGGAGAGCAAATTTAGAAAATCAACCTGTTTTTTACGGTTGTTTACAAACTGAATTTCTTAAAGGTTACGAATGTTCGGGATTCGAATTATTGCCATTGATTAATGTAGGATTTAACAAACATCAAATTGTATTTGGAAAATGGGTTTTAACAACTCATACTGATTTTGTTCTTATTGGTGGCAGGGCTAGTTTAAAACACAACTGTAAAGCTTCAATATATGCTACTCCCCAAAAACCGTACAGTTAGTTAAGATATAATTTTAACTTTAAAAAACTGTAAAAAATGACACCAACACCAAGACGAAAATTTAAG
>RDXP01000073.1 GCA_004292865.1 Sphingobacteriales bacterium | reverse complement strand
TATGTCGTCGGCCAGTATTTTATTTGTATTAGATGAGTTAAGTAATGCTTTACCATTACAAAATAAAAGCGAAAATGTGTTGAGTTTTGCTTTTGGGCCTGGGTTAACATTTGAGAGTATGTTGTTGGGGATGGGGTAAAATTTTTCTAAATAAATTTTGGTAAAGTTAGCTAATTAGCTAACTTTATTTGCTGTTAAAAAATTGTGATGAACGATAAATTTGTAAGGAACATTTTTTATTTTGAAGAATTTTACCTTGACTTTTACGAAAGGCTAAAACCAGCTGTAAAAAAGAAATTTAACTGGACTTTAGGTTTAATAGCTTCAATTGAAAAAGTTCCCGAAAAATATTTTAAACATATAACAGGTTCTACGGGGCTTTTTGAAATTAGAGTGGAGGTTGGGTCAGATATTTTTAGAGTATTTTGTTTTTTTTGATAAAGGAAAACTTATTGTCTTGCTAAACGGATTTCAAAAGAAGACACAAAAAACACCCAATAATGAAATTGAACTTGCAGAAAAACTTAAAAAACAATATTTCGATGGAAAAGACAACCCATAAATTAACTTCTTTTACGTCTCATTTAGATAAAGAGTACGGGGTTAAAGGAACACCTACAAGAGAGTTATATGAGCAAGAGTTTGAAACTTTTAAACTTGGCGTGATGCTACAAGAATTAAGAAAAGAACAAGGTTTAACACAAGAACAACTTGCAAATAAATGTGGTACCACAAAAACATATATCTCCAGAATTGAAAACAATTCGAGCGATATTAGACTTTCAACTTTAATGCGTATCATACAAGTGGGGCTTGGTAGGCATTTAAACTTGAACGTAAGTTTGTAGCATAAAGTTCGCAAACCACCGAAATCAGTTTGATAAAAATATTTCATTATGCCTAATTTTACCCACCGCAGCAACGAAATTGAAATAATGGACGATTTTGATTTGCCCAGCAGGCAAATACATCCTGTTTTAAAAGAACTGCAAACCATTAATAAATTATTGGGCGGCTTTACTGTTTTTTACAATGCTTTTAAAAGCATAAAACTACAAAACGGCGATATTGTAAGCGATTGGGGTTGTGGCGGTGGCGATAGCTTACAAGTTTTAAACCAATATTTTACCCGCAAAAATCTACACCTTAATTTTGTAGGGATTGATGCCACACCTGCCGCCGTACAATTTGCCCAGCAAGCCCATCAACACCAAAAAAATATACGTTTTTTACTGGCCGATGTTTTAAAAACCAATTTTAAACCTGCCGAGTTTGATGTGGTTATCAGCAGCCTTTTTACCCACCATTTTGATGATGATAGCTGGGTTTTGCTTATCCAAAAAATGGCTAATGCTAGTAAAAAAGCGGTAGTGATAAACGATTTACACCGACATTGGTTTGCCTATTATTCCATTGGCTGGCTTACACAATTGTTTTCTAAATCGGCAATGGTAAAGTACGATAGCAAGCTATCGGTTTTGCGTAGCTTTACCCGTAAAGAGTTAGTGGTTTTATTACACAAAGCTGGCATACAAAACTTTAGCATAAAATGGATGTGGGCTTTTAGGTGGCAAATAATTATCCTTAAATAATGGCAAAACCTAGCATCGTAATTATTGGCGGCGGCTTGGCAGGTTTAATAAATGCCATAGTTTTAAGCAAAGCCGATTTTGAGGTTACCTTAATAGAACGTAAAAAATACCCTTTTAACCGTGTATGTGGCGAATATGTAAGCAACGAAGTGCTGCCGTTTTTAAACCGCTTGGGTGTTTTTCCTTTATTAATGGGCGCAGCCGAAATAAACACGTTAAAAGTAACCTCGGTAAATGGCAACATGTTAAACCAAAAATTAGATTTAGGTGGTTTTGGCATCAGCCGATTTAAGCTCGACTATTTACTGTACCAAAAAGCCTTAGCTTGCGGCACTAAATTTATGCTGCAAACCAAGGTTAACGAGGTGCTATTTAAAGACGAAAAATTTTATATCGCCCTAGCGGATGAACAACCCCTACAAGCCGATTTGGTTATTGGTAGTTTTGGCAAGCGCAGCAACATCGACCAAAAACTTAACCGCCCTTTTTTTTACCAGCGTAGCCCATACTTGGGCGTTAAGTACCATATTAAAACCCAGTTCCCCCGTAATTTAATACAGCTCGATAATTTTGAAGGTGGCTATTGTGGCATTAGTAAAATTGAAGACGATTTATATTGCCTATGTTATCTTACCAAAAACAGCCAACTAAAAAAACACGGTAGCATCCCCGAAATGGAAAAAATGGTGCTACATAAAAACCATCATTTAAAACACGTTTTCGAAAACTCGGATTTTGTATGGCCTAAGCCCGAAACTATCAACGAAATATCTTTTAACCCTAAAAGCACCATTACCAACCATATTATTATGAGTGGCGATAGTGCTGGTATGATAACGCCACTTTGCGGTAACGGAATGGCAATGGCCATACACTCGGCAAGTTTGCTTAGTAAATGTATAATTAAACATACCGCTTTGGGTATTTCGCCAGCCATCAGGGCAACCCTCGAAGAGGAATATACGCAGTTATGGCAACAAAATTTTGCGCACCGTTTGTTTATTGGGCGTAGCATTCAAGGGTTATTTGGCAGCAATACGCTATCGAATATAGCGGTGGCGGTATTGGGAAAATTACCTCAGCTTAGCAGTTTTTTAATTGCCAAAACCCATGGAAATAGCTTTTAAAAGCAGGGCATAGCATTGCTGCAAAACTTTACAACTAACAACCTACAATGCAACTTTTAGCTTTTTTGTACAAAAATAATTTACGACAGGGAAAAACTAAATTCTTGTAATCAGCACATTTCCGTTGCCGAAATGGTATTCATCCCCCTATTTATTTTTTTTACCAAGCCTTGTAGTACATTTCCTGGGCCTACTTCTATAAAATTGGTGGCACCGTTTTGTATCATTAATTGTATTGTTTGGCTCCAGCGTACGGCACCCGTTAACTGGGCAATTAGGTTGTGCTTTATTTGGTTGGTAGCTTGGTAAGGTTGTGCATCAATGTTTTGGTAAATAGGGCATATAGGTTCTTTAATATCCACCGCTACAATCGCTTTTTCTAATTCGACCCTAGCCGTTTCCATCAATGGCGAATGAAAAGCTCCGCCTACATTTAATTTTAAGGCTCTTTTTGCACCAGCAGCGGTTAGTAATTCGCAGGCTTTATCAATACCTGCAATGCTGCCGCTTATTACCAATTGGCCTGGGCAGTTGTAATTAGCGGGTACCACTACATCGCCAATGGTTTTACATATATTTTCAACCACATTATCCTCTAAACTTAAAATGGCGGCCATGGTTGAGGGCTGTAATTCGCAGGCTTTTTGCATGGCATTGGCCCTTGTGGCTACTAGTTTTAACCCATCTTCAAACGATAATGCACCTGCAGCTACCAATGCCGAAAACTCGCCCAACGAATGCCCAGCAACCATATCGGGTGTAAAATTATGCCCCAGCTCTTTAGCCAAAATTACCGAATGTAAAAATATAGCGGGTTGTGTTACATTGGTTTGTTTTAAATCTTCATCCGTTCCGGCAAACATTAAATCGGTAATGCGAAACCCTAAAATGTCGTTTGCTTGCTCAAATAATTGTTTGGCTTGCGCCGATGATTGGTATAAACCGCTACCCATTCCTACAAATTGCGCCCCTTGGCCAGGGAAAATATATGCTTTCATTTTTGTTATTTCTTAAATTTAAAATTTTGTTTAATTAATTTAATCTGCGCAAGCCTAAGCCAGCTTTGCAGTTATCAAATGTAAAAATTCGGACCGGGTTTTATCATTAATAAATTCGCCCGTAAAAGCCGAAGTTGTAGTAACTGAATTTTGTTTTTGTATGCCCCGCATACTCATACAGGTATGCTTACACTCCATAACTACGGCTACACCAGCGGGGGTTAAGGTATCTTGTATGCAGTCTTTAATTTGGTTGGTAAGGCGTTCTTGCACTTGCAAGCGGCGGGCAAATACATCTACCACACGGGGTATTTTGCTTAGCCCAACTATATGGCCATTAGGGATATAGGCAATATGTGCCTTGCCAAAAAAAGGCAATATATGGTGTTCGCACATCGAATATACTTCAATATCTTTTACAATTACCATTTGGCTGTACTCTTCCTCAAACATGGCCGATCGCAATATTTCGGCAGCATCTAAATGATAGCCATGTGTTAAATATTGCAAGGCTTTAGCCACCCGTTCGGGAGTTTTTAATAAACCATCTCGGGTAGCATCTTCACCCAAAAAGCCTAATATTTCGGTATATCTAGCCGCTATATTGTTGGTTGTATCGGTATTGTAATGGTCGGTTTTATGGTAATTGGGATAGTTGGACATGGTTATGGGTGCTGGGGGGTAAAGTTTTATGTAGTTATTTTAATACTTTTTTTAGCAATAAAATTTTGAAAATTA
>RDXP01000147.1 GCA_004292865.1 Sphingobacteriales bacterium | reverse complement strand
ACGGCTTCGTTTACAATTTTACCTGAAATTATTAATTGTAAAGAGTTTGTAAATGCAGATGAAATTGCAAAAGGATTATCACCTTTCCAACCCGAAAAAGTTGCTTTTGAAGCAGGAAGAATAATGCTAAACAGAATTTATGAATTGTTTAATAACAATAAAAGTTTTGCTTTTGAGACTACATTATCAACAAAAAGTTATAAGCATAAAATTATCGAGGCAAAAGAGAAGGGTTATATAACCACTTTGCTTTTTTTTTGGCTTCAAAACGTTGAACTAGCCAAAGAACGCGTGAAAACAAGGGTTTTAGAGGGTGGGCACAATATTGAACCTGATGTTATTGAAAGACGATATTATAAAGGAATTAAAAACCTGTTTGATATTTACTTACCAATAGTTGACGGCGCATTAATTTTTGATAATTCGAACGGGAAACACCAACTTTTAGCAGAAAAAACAGTTGACGGATTACTAAATATTTTTGACCTAATTAAGTTTAAAGAACTAAAAAATACATAATGACAACAGTTGAGAAACAAGTAGAGCTTAGGAATAAAATTTTATTTGGACTTGAAAAAGTTTATGAAAAATTAATTGCGTTTAAGAAACATAAAAATACTGAGCTTATTGTACTGAAAAACAATAAAATAGTAAGAATAAAACCTGAATAAAAGCATAATACCCTCGAAATTATAATTCTTATAATACCCTTAACAATACTTTTAATTAGATTGGAAAACTATTAATTTAACTGACAAAAACATTAAATTTGAAATCAATGGAAACCATTAAATTTATAGATCTGTTTTGCGGTATTGGCGGTTTTCGGGCAGCTATGGATGAGGCTTGTATTGAGAATGATTTAATTCCAGATTGTGTTTTCTCATCTGATATAGATACTTACTGCCAAGATAGTTATGAAGCCAACTTTGGACATAGGCCAACAGGCGATATAACCCAAGTGAATGAAAAAGATATCCCAGACCACGATGTTTTATTTGCTGGGTTTCCTTGCCAACCCTTTAGTATTATTGGGGCTATGAAAGGGTTTAATGACATTAGGGGAACATTATTTTTTGACATAGCAAGGATTATAAAACATAAAAAACCAAAAGCTTTTGTACTTGAAAACGTAAAACAACTTGTTGGCCACAATGGTGGCGAAACACTTAAAACAATTATCAATATTCTAGAAAAAGATTTGGGTTATACTGTAAAGTTTGCGGTTTTAAATGCTTTAGATTTTGGGCTGCCTCAAAAAAGAGAAAGGGTAATTATTGTAGGGCATAAAGATCCAATCTTGTTTGCTTATCCTCAACCAATTAGACCATTTAAGCCATTATCTGAAATTCTTGAAAAAAACGTTGATAAAAAATATTACGCATCGAATTATATCTTGCAAAAACGAAAAGAAAGTCATCAATCAGCACATAAAATTTCTATTTGGCATGAAAACAAAGCAGGTAATATTTGTTCATACCCTTATTCTTGTGCATTAAGGTCGGGGGCTTCCTACAATTATTTGCTTGTAAACGGTGAAAGGCGCTTAACTCCTAGAGAAATGTTTAGGCTTCAAGGCTTTCCCGATAGTTATAAAATTGTAGTTTCGGATGGTGAAGCTAAGCGACAAGCAGGAAACGCTGTACCAGTAAATTTAGTAAAAGCTGTTATTAATAACTTATTGCCGTATTTAGTTACCACAATGGATACAACTTCGGTTTTAAACCAATACGAAATAAGTTATGGATAATCATAAATTACCAAAATTAAGAACGGTAAATAAATCTGTTTCGGCATTTCCATTAAACGATTTTCCGAAAGAATTTCCTTTTTTGTTGGGTAAGGAACTTATATATCTTTTGGCTTCAAAAGGTAAACCCGAATTAGAAGGCTCGGAATGGGAAAGCATTTTTGCATCTTGTATTAGTGCAGTGTGGAAACCTTCGAATGTAGGATTAGATGACGTAGTTATTGGCAATACCGCTTGGGGCGCAAAAACAGTTAAATCTGCAAATCCTTCAACACAAAAAAAAGTTAGATTAATTTCGGGGCGAAATTCGCCTAACTATTCGTTTGGAGAGAGAAGCGACCAAATGGCCGACCCAAACTTAATTGGGAAATTGGTACTTGAAATTTGGAATGAAAGAGTTTCTGCAATTCGTGAAAAGTATAAACATTTAAGAACAATTGTATTAATAAAATCCAACGACCTCTCGGAAGTTGTAGTGTTTGAGTTTGATACCATAAGGTATGACCACGAACTTTATAATTGGGGATGGAATAAAAACAACAACCTTGTAGGCACAAGTAAAAAAACCAGTGAACACACTTTTACTTGGCAACCACACGGTTCGCAATTTACAATTATCGAAGATGTACCCGAAAAAAGCTTGGTAATTAAACTTAAACAACCGAAAAAACTTGATAAAGACCAAATATTAACAACATTAGGATTTAACAAATCTTGGGTAACCGTAACGCAAAAAAACTAAAATTTCCCCACCTCACCCCCTAAAAAAATATAATTATGAATACTAAAGTAGCAGCATCGCTTAAAGCAGCCTTTAACACCTTTGCTAAAGAAGAAAACGTACAGGGCGAACAGGCCTTAAAAAGTTTAGAAAAATTATTTTCGTCAGACGATGATTTTATGACCAAGGTAGATAAACTAGACGAAGTGTTTGATAACGCACCCGATGTAGATGCCCTGCGTGAAACGGCTTTTGATTTATTGTTGATTAATTTTTTCTCGGAAGATGCCCAACAATTAAACGACGATTACCTAGAATCGGCCGAGTGGGAAGCCATTGAAGAAGAAACCATCGACCGTGGTACCGAACTGTTAAACCTACTTTTGTACCTTAAAGAGTGCGAAGATGAGGAGATTGAACCCAGTTTAGACGATTATTTAAAAGAGTTTTTATTGGTGGAGGAAGATGAGTTTCAAGACGAGCACCGCATTTACGAAGATATTATTGCCAACCAAATTTTAATGGAAAGTGGTTTATCCGAAATTGCAAAAGTATCTAAAAACTTATCGGACGAATCGGATATGAAAGAACTTTTTTACCCTTTAATGGCTTTCTTTTTAGACCCAAATCCTGATAAAGAAACTTTTACCAGTTTTAAACAACTAAGCGAAGATGCACCTTTTGATGCCGCTATTTACGATTTATTGGTAAGCTATAACAATGCAAGATAAAATAAACGATATGGAAAATATGGATAAAAACGCAGCTACAAACGGATTATTTATAGCTGGAATTAACATTGCACTGCAAATTATTGTGTATTACACCATGCCCGAGCTGTTTGGTAAAATGTACTTTTCGGGCATATTAATGGTGTTAAACATTTTAATATATGTGTTTTTTACGCTCGACTTAAAGAAAAAAAATGGCGAATATTGGCCGTTTAAAGAGGCGCTAAAAAGTATTTTTATAATGAGTTTGGTAGCAAATATTATATCGTTAATTTTTACTAGCTTATTTTATAAGTTTATTGAGCCTGATGCTTACGATAAAATTATTGTGATAATTACCGATAACTTAACAACCATGTACGAAAAAATGGGGATGAGTGAAGATCAAATTACAAAAGCCTTAAAAGATGTTGAAAAACAATTCAAATCGCAATACAACCCCACGATATTAGATTTTATAAAATCGCTGGGTATTAGTGTTTTGGTGGGATTTGTAATGTCGTTGATATTTGCAGCCATCTTCAAAAAAAATCCACCAATGTTTAAACCTATCGAAGAAGAGCCCGAAAGTTAATCGCGGTAGCAAAAAATTTTATGGATATATCAATAGTAATTCCTTTATTCAATGAAGTAGAATCGGTACCCGAACTTACCGATTGGATAAGAAACGTGTTGCAAAAGCAACAATTAACCTACGAAATTATTTTAATTGATGATGGCAGTAACGATGGCTCGTGGCAAAAAATAGAGGAATTAAAAGCCACACATTCGGCCATAAAAGGCATAAAATTTAGGCGTAATTACGGCAAATCAGCAGCGTTAAACGTAGGTTTTGCAGCCGCCAATGGCAATGTGGTAATTACTATGGATGCCGATTTGCAAGATTCGCCCGATGAAATTCCCGAGCTTTACCGCCGCATAATAGAAGAAAAACTAGACCTAATTTCGGGCTGGAAAAAAAAGCGGTTCGACCCGCTATCTAAAACCATACCCACCAAGTTTTTTAACGCCGCTACCCGCAGCATGTCGGGCATTGGCAACCTTCACGATTTTAATTGTGGCTTAAAAGCCTACCGTATTGATGTGGTTAAAAACATAGAGGTGTATGGCGAAATGCACCGTTATATTCCAGTATTGGCCAAGTGGGCAGGTTTTACCAAAATAGAAGAGCAAGTGGTAGAACACCGAGCCCGCAAATACGGCGTAACCAAATTTGGTTTCAGTAGGTTTATAAACGGCTTTTTAGATTTACTATCTATATTTTTTGTAGGCAAATTTGGCAAACGCCCAATGCACTTTTTTGGTACTATGGGGGTGCTTAGTTTTTTTACAGGAACTATTTTAGCCACTTGGATAATTGGCGAAAAGCTATACCATATTGCCGCAGGCACACATTATAACCGCGAAATTACCTCGCAACCATTGTTTTATATTGCTCTGGTAGCAGTAATTTTAGGCTCACAATTATTTTTAACAGGCTTTGTAGCCGAGCTAGTGAGTAGAAACTCGGCCACAAGAAATAATTATCAAGTGGAGAAGGAAGTGTGATAAAAATTAAAAATTATATAACGTTTAGCCTAGGGCTTAAAAATTGTGTGTTATAGAAAATTTAGTTATCCAAACAAAGTATTTTTTTGCGCATCGTTTTTTGATAGCCTCCCTAAATTTATTATCCAGCAAATAAATTACTGCTTAAATACCTATCGCCACGGTCGCATACGATAAAAACAATAAGGCCATTATCTAGTTCGGAGGCTAGTTTTAAGGCTGCCGATAATGCCCCTCCCGAACTCATACCCGCAAAAACACCTTCGTGTTTTGCTAGTTTTCGGGCCATAAAAATGGCTTCATCTTCCGATACATCCATCACCCTATCCACCCTAGAAGCATCAAATATTTTGGGCATATAAGCAGCTGGCCACCTGCGTATGCCAGGTATTGATGAACCCTCGGTGGGCTGGCAACCTACAATTTGTATGTGTTTGTTTTTTTCTTTAAGATACATTGAAGTACCCATAATTGTACCTGTGGTGCCCATTGAACTTACAAAATGGGTGATTTTGTGTTCGGTATCTCGCCAAATTTCGGGCCCTGTAGTTTTGTAATGTGCTAGGTAATTATCGGGGTTGGCAAACTGGTTTAATAAAAAATAATTGCCTTGTTGTGCTTTTTCTTCCGCATAATCTCGGCATAGTTCAATAGTTTCCAGTAAGGTAACTTTTGCACCAAAGGCTTCCATGGTTAAAGTACGTTCGCGGGTCGAACTGGCGGGCATTACCAACTCTATATGTAAATTGTACAAGCTGGCTATCATAGCTAGTGCAATGCCTGTATTGCCGCTTGTGGCTTCAATTAATTTGGTATTGGTGTTGATTTCGCCTCGCCGTAAAGCGCTACCAATCATGCTATAAGCCGCCCTATCTTTTACGCTACCGCCTGGGTTATTGCCCTCTAGCTTGCCGTAAATTTTTACGTTGGGGTAGGGGTTTAGTTTTGTAATCTCAACTAAAGGAGTGTTGCCTATTAAATCTATAATGCCTGCCATTTTATCGGGTTTCTATAATTTTTGTGCCGCCTTCGTGATAAACTTTTGCATAATCGGCTACGCTATGGGTTAGCCATACGTTACCACCTATAACACAGTGGTTACCAATAAAGGTTTCGCCACCTAAAATGGTAGCCCCCGAATATATAACCACGTAATCACCCACCGTAGGATGCCGTTTAGTGCCAGCCATTTGTTTTTCAACGCTTAATGCACCCAAAGTAACGCCTTGGTAAATTTTTACATGCTTACCTATTACCACTGTTTCGCCTATTACAATACCTGTACCATGGTCGATATGTAAATATTCGCCAATTTGTGCTGCTGGGTGAATATCAATGCCTGTAACCGTGTGGGCGTATTCGGTTAAAATACGTGGCAAAAGTGGAATTTCTAACTTTAATAAAGCATGTGCAATTCTGTAAAACGAAACCGCATAAAACCCAGGATAGGTGCGTATTACCTCAAATTCGCTTAAAGCCGCAGGGTCGCCTTCTAGTAAAGCCGCCACATCGGTATTTAAAAGTGCGTATAAAGTGGGTATGTTTTCAAAAAAAAAATTTACTTTATCTTCATTATTACAATTATGGCAAGCTGTGGTGGCGTTTAATATGGTAGTAAGTTCGGCAGCCAAGGCATCATATTGTACCTGCATAGCCTCTACCGATACCAGTAATTGTGTAGCCTGTTCGGGAAATAAAAACTCAATTAAGTGCTTGGCCCAGTTGGCAATTACTTGGTTTGATGGCACTAGCTCTAATTGCTTTTGCCTATTTAGTATATGGTTAAAAAGTTGATGAGTGTTTTTATGTGTCATTTTTTTGTACTACAACCTAAATTACAATTTTAAATAAAATTATGCGCACAAACTCTATCTCATTGTAATTTAAAACAAAAACGCCTCAACTGTATTACAGCTGAGGCATTTTATTAAAAAACTAAAAAAATAGTATTATTTTCCAGCTTCTTTGTTTTTAGTTTCTTGAACCTCTAAACGGATAGCTTGAGACAAGTTTTTTAAATCTTGCATTGCTTTTCTAACTCTAGTACCAGCAGCACTGTTACCTTTGTTGTAAAATTTGTCGGCATCGCTTTCTAAGTCGGCAATTAGTTTTTTTACTTCTTCAAATTTTTTCATTTTATTTAATCTGTTAAGTTAATAAATGGTGATTGGTTATATGATTATAGGGCTAATGTAGCATGTTTTTTTAGAAAAAAGAATATTTAGAAATTTATAAAATTGCTTTAAAATGCTTTTTTATCCACATTATAAGCATTTATTAATATAGTTGCATAATAATTTTTTATAAATACTTGTAAATCAAATTTGTATATAGGTTTTTTTATTGTGGCAAGTAAAAAAAACAAATGCTATTAATTATAAGCTATTGCATTTTTTTGTTCATTTATTTGAAGCAAGCATAGTTTTAAGCCCGATTATTCAATTTGTAGTTGCCCTTATTTGCATTAGCTTGGTACAAATAACCCATTTTTGGCACAAGCCTCCCATTACAACACAAATAGGATTTAGGATTTTTGATGCCTTTTTCGAAAAGAAAATATTTGCTAAACCACTCTAAATTTAGTTTACCAAAATCTGAAATACATTCATACACTGAACTACCGCATAGGTAATTTTGGTACTATTGCCGTTTAACGAGGTATTTTTAATAAATAGTTATTTATATTAAGTAATTAGTTATTAAATACTTACAATTGGGTGTATATACTTACTTTAATGTTTTTGTTATGTACTTAGATAAAATTACTAACCTTGTATTTATAATTTATTAACATTAAAAAAATAATAAATGCTCCATCGTATCAATAAAAATATTTACACTACATTAATAACTAGGTTATTAATTATTTTTGCCATTTATACCGCAAGTAGGGTTTTATTTTACACATTTAATTATCAACTATTTTCGAACTTATCCATACAAAGTTTTTTACTTATTTTATTAGGAGGTTTAAAGTTTGATTTAAGCGCAATACTGTACCTCAACAGTTTATTTATACTTGCCCAAGCGGTGCCATTTAATTTCAGGTTTAAGCCTAAGTACCAAAGTTTTTTTTCGGGTTTATTTTTTGTTATCAATGGTATAGGTATTGCTTTTAATATAGCCGATATAGCGTATTACCCTTTTACGCTACGCCGCACCACGTTTTCCCTTTTCACACAATTTATAAACGAAAAAAATTTAGGGCAATTGGCCGTTAAATTTATGTTTATTGATTTTTGGTACCTTACCTTAATTTTTATAGTACTGTTGTTTACGATGGTTTGGTTGTACAAAAAAACAAGCACCATTGCGCCCATTATTAGGCATCAAAAAACTTATTATTTGCTATCAACCTTGGCCATGTTACTAATAGCGTGGTTTACCGTTGCCGGGATGCGTGGTGGCTTTAGGCATAGCACACGCCCTATTACGTTAAGCAATGCGGGCGAATTTGTAAGCAACCCTGCCGAAATTAATTTGGTGCTTAATACACCTTTTGCCATTATGCAAACCATAAATACCCAACCGCTACAAAAAGTAAACTATTTTGCGGATAGCCTTGCACTAGATAGTTTATACAATCCTATACACCAGCCAATTAATAAAAATGCGTTATTTAACAAAAAAAATATAGTAATCATTATTCTCGAAAGTTTTAGCCGCGAGTATTTAGGTGGCTTTAATAAAACATTAGAAGGTGGCAAATATAAAGGCTATACCCCATTTTTAGATTCGTTAAAAAACGTTTCGCTAGCATTTAATAACGCTTACGCCAATGGCCGAAGCTCGATAGAAGCCCTACCAGCTACCATTACCAGTATCCCAAACATCAAAGAGCCCTATATTTTATCCTATTATTCGGGCAATAAACTTAATGGATTACCTAGTTTACTGGCCCATAAAGGCTACCATACTTCGTTTTTTCATGGTGCGCCTAATGGTTCTATGGGTTTTAGCTCGTTTGTAAAAATGGCGGGTGTGCAGCATTATTATGGTAAAACCGAGTACAATAATGATGATGATTTCGACGATATTTGGGGTATATGGGACCAGCCATTTTTTAAATACTGGGCCAATACGATGAGCACCTTTAAGCAGCCGTTTATAAGTACCTTGTTTTCGGTATCATCGCATCACCCTTTTGAAGTACCTGTTGCATATAAAAATAAATTCCCCAAAGGCACCTTGCCCGTACACCAAACCATAGGTTATACTGATATGGCCTTACGTAAATTTTTTGCCACCGCAGCCACCAAGCCTTGGTATAAAAACACACTTTTTATTATCACTGCCGACCATTCGTCGGTAGCCTACCACCCACAATACCAAACAGCCTTGGGCGCATTTGCTATACCTATGCTGTTTTTTGACCCATCGGGCGGGCTAAAAGGACAGGTAGATTACCCCGTACAGCAAATAGATATTATGCCTACGGTATTAAATTACTTGAATTATAATTTACCTTATTTCGCTTTTGGTAAGGATATGCTACAGCCTCAGCCCGATGATTTTGTGGTAAACACCAGCGATAATAGCTACCAAATAACCAAAGGCAATTATGTGTTAATTTACAACAACAATAAAACCGAAGCACTTTATAATTACCGAGATGATGTTTTATTGCAACACAATATTGAAAGCCAATATCCTAACATTAGCAAGCAAATGGAAAAATATTTAAAAGCATTTATACAGCAATATAACAAGCACACAGTTGATAATAAATTTAGCGTGAAATAATTTTTGGTAAACTATTAATAGGGCAAATTTAATTGAATGCCCTTAACATAAAATAGGTATTTAAAGAAACAATACTTTGCCTAAAATTTTAATTTACCCATTTACTAAGGTACTATCCAAATAAAATAATGTTTAGCACCATTGCACACCATAAATATTACCTACTTTTAACTTATTATGAAAATCCCCTCAATACAAGCACTTTGGTTACAAACCACTAAAGTATTTTTACGTTTTCCCTTACAATTTATATTGGCAATATTAGCAACCAGTACTTGGTGGTATTTAATTGGTATCGAAAATTATAGAGGCACTTTAGAAATAAATTTGGTTAAGTTTTTAAGCATTAGCAACTTGGCTTTAACCCTACTTTTAGCATCCGATTTATATGCCGAAGTAAAGCAGTTTGAGGCTGGCAAAAAGTGGATTTTTAGGTTTATGGCCATTATTATTTGTGTAGGATTATTTTTTACGTTGCACCCCAGCCATAACCAGGCCGATATGTACAGAATTGTAATACTGGGTTTTTCATTTCATTTATTGGTTGCTTTTGCTCCATTTATAGGCAATAGTAATGTAAACGGATTTTGGCATTATAACAAAACGCTATTTCTTCGTTTTTTAACTTCGGTATTGTATGCGGCTGTACTGTATGCAGGGCTTGCCATAGCCTTAGTGGCAATTGATGGGCTATTTAATGTAACTATTGATTACCGCATTTATTTAAAACTGTTTGCGGTAGTAGGGCTATGTTTTACAACTGTATTTTTTTTGGCAGGTGTACCCGATAATATCAATAGCCTAAACCAAAACCAAACTTACCCCAAAGGGTTAAAAATATTTACCCAATATGTGTTAATCCCTTTGGTGAGCATTTATTTGGCAATTTTATTGGTGTACGAAATTAAAATTGCCCTTATTTGGCAATTGCCCAAAGGCCTGGTTTCTACCCTAATATTGGGCTATGCTGTTTTTGGTATATTATCGCTGCTATTAATTTATCCTATAAAAAACAATGAGGAAAATGGCTGGATTAAACTTTTCGGTCGTTTTTTTTATGTGATGATGCTACCTTTAGTGCTGCTTTTAATTTTGGCAATTATAAAACGAGTAGGCAGCTATGGCATTACCGAACCAAGATATTATTTAATTATTTTGGCTTTATGGCTAAGCAGTATAACCATTTACTTTTTGGTAAGCAAGCATCAAAATATTAAAATTATACCCATAAGCCTGTGTATAATGGCTTTACTAACCGTTTATGGTCCACAAAGTGCGTTTTCGGTTGCTAAAATAGCGCAAATAGCTAGGCTAAAAAACTTAATGCAACTTAAAGCAAATACTATTGATAACGAAAAACATAAAGCATCAATAATTAGGTATTTGGTAAGTAACCATGGCTTAACGGCTTTACAAAGTTTTACGCATGTAAATCTTACCACAATAGAAAATAAATTAGACTTAAAAACAAAAAATAATTACGAAAATAGCTATACTAAAATTGATACTGCTTTTGCTATTTTAAAAGTTAAGGATATTAATTATAGCGGATATAGCACCCAACTTTACGCCGAAAAAGAAAATAAAGATGTAGTTTATAATAGTGATTTTGATTTTTGTATTTTAATTAAAGATAAATCCGAATCAAACAACTTTATTAATGGCACTCATATCAAGATTGTAAAAATTGATGAGAATTTAAAAAAGAGTACTAAAAATATATTATCTGTTACTGTTGATGATGAAGTTACGCTTGATTTTAATTTGAATGATTCGATTATAAATATTTTACAACAATGTAAATCGGGTAAATTAAAAAAAATAGAAAAATCAACAAACTATATGATACCCAATAACGAATTAAAATTTGTAAAGGGTTCTAAAAACTACACCATTACATTTATAATTACAAGTATTAATGCCAGTTACGAGCAATCAGTAAAAGGGTATAGTTGGTTAAATTTTGATGGTTATTTGCTTTTTAAATCAAAAAAATAAATTTCAATTAAAACCACAGCACCAAAAAACCGTTTTATACTTTAATTTATTGCAATAAGTACCCGAATGATATATTTTTTTTATATAATTTTTTCTTTCTTAATTTTAAGGTTTTCGGTTACTTTATTCAATTTTATATCAAACCCTAAATTAACCACTACGGTAAAAAATTACAATGATTTGGTATCGGTATTAATACCCGCCCGCAATGAGCAAAACGATATTTTAACCTTATTACATTCGTTACAAAAACAAAATTACCAAGCTATTGAGGTAATTATTTTTGATGATGCATCAACCGATAATACGTTAGCCATTTGCCAATCGTTTTGTAAAACAGATAAGCGCTTTACCATCATCGGCGAAAGCCAACTACCCATAGGCTGGATGGGCAAAAACCACGCCTGCCACCAATTGGCACAGCGGGCTAATGGGAAATATTTTTTGTTTTTAGATGCCGATGAAACTGTAAGCAATGGATTGATAAATAATGCTATACACCGCATGGTAATAGGTAAATTGGCTTTGTTAAGCCTATTTGCCAACCAAACTATGCTAAGCCTAGGCGAAAAATTAGTAGTACCGCTTATGCACTTTTTGTTATTAAACTTATTACCACTTCGCTTGGTTAAGTTATCAAAAAACCCATCATTTGCAGCTGCAAGTGGGCAGTTTATGCTGTTTGATGCTGCCATATATAAAGCACAATGCTGGCATAAGCAAGTTAAAAATAAGGTGGTTGAAGATATTGAGATAATGAAAAAAGTGAAACAATTAGGCCACACCGGCGAAACCTTACTGGCCAATAATTACCTGCACTGCCGTATGTATAAATCGTACGGCCAAGGCTTAAATGGCTTTAGTAAAAACCTGTTGGCTGGTTTTGGTGGTAGTTATTTGGGCTTATCGGTTTTTACGCTATTTATCACTTTGGGCTTTCCAGTTATTGTTTATTGCCTTAATAGTCAATTGGTTTTATTGGCTTTAACGTTAATTTTACTTACCAAGGTAATGGTTAGCTATATGGCTGGCCAAAATATTATATCGAATATTATTTTGCATTTAGCGCAATTTTTTACATTATTGCTGTTAAGCATATTATCAATTTATAAATCAATCACCAAAACACAAGCCTGGAAAGGCCGCTCAATTAATGGATATTAGTAAAGCATATTTATCAAAAATTTTTATCGTTCTGTTTCACATCATAGGTTTTATAGGTTTCATTTTAAACGATACACGCGAGTTTTTTATCACTTTAGTACCTTTTCATTTGCTGTTAATGGCGGGTATATTATTGGCTAATTTTTCAAAATATAC
Organism: Sphingobacteriales bacterium; assembly: GCA_004292865.1. Lineage (GTDB taxonomy): Bacteria > Bacteroidota > Bacteroidia > Sphingobacteriales > Sphingobacteriaceae > Pseudopedobacter. Next base: position 3,409 of record RDXP01000147.1, on the reverse strand, counting down.
CTACAAAACAATTTATGCCGTAGCTATAATTTGTATATCGGGTTATTTAATCGAAGTAATAGGGGTGCATACGGGCAAAATATTTGGGCAATATTATTACGGCAACACTTTGGGCTTAAAAGTTTTTTCGGTGCCTTTAATTATTGGCGTAAACTGGTTTATTGTAGTTTTTATGGTAGCGGGTACGTTACGTTCGCTATTAAAAACCCAAAAAGTGTTGCGTACAATATTAGGCGCAATAGCATTAGTTATTATCGATTATTTGATTGAACCTGTGGCTATTAGGTTTGATTATTGGAGCTGGCAAAACAATACCATCCCTATGCAAAATTATATAGGTTGGTTTGCCGTATCGCTAGCAATGATGATTTTTTATAATTACTATGATTTTAAAAAAAGAAACCCAGTAGTAAAAACATTGCTTATAACACAAACCCTTTTTTTTGTTGCCTTAAACATTACGGCACTTTAAAAAAAATGGTATTTTTGTGTGCTTAATATTAAAATTTACTGTATGAATTTGAACCAAACGCCCTATCATTTAACTGTCGAAATTGATTCCGATTCGGGCTTTTGTTTCGGCGTAGTATATGCAATTGATATGGCCGAACAAATTTTAAACGAGCAAGGTTATTTATATTGCCTAGGCGATATTGTACATAACGATGAAGAGGTAGAACGCTTAAAAGCCAAAGGTTTAAAAATTATTACTAACGATGAGCTTAAAACTTTAAGCAACGAAAAAGTTTTAATACGGGCACATGGCGAAGCACCCGAAACCTATCGTGTAGCTTTACAAAATAATATTTCTTTAATTGATGCCTCGTGTCCAGTAGTTTTAAAATTGCAAAATCGCATTAAAACATCGTACGACCAAAACGAACCAATCATCATATTTGGCAAACATGGCCATGCCGAGGTTATAGGCCTGCAAGGGCAAACAAATGGAGAAGCTATTGTTTTTCAGGATATTGCCGAGTTAGATAATGTGCAATTACCCAATTCGTTTACGCTTTATAGCCAAACAACAAAATCAACCGATAAATTTTACGAAATAAAATCGCAATTACAGGGCAAAGGATTTAGTGTAAAAGCCAACGATACAATATGCAGGCAGGTATCAAACCGAGATAAAGATTTACCCACTTTTGCCAAACGATTTGATAAAATAGTTTTTGTTTCGGGTAAAAAATCATCAAACGGAAAGGTGCTTTACGAAGTATGCCGTAAAAACAACCCTGCAACCTATTTTATTAGCAATGCCGATGATTTAGAAAAATCGATGTTTAACGTTGGCGATAGGGTAGGTATAAGCGGTGCTACATCAACCCCAATGTGGCTGATGCAAAATGTTAAAAATATTATCGAGGCTTATTAAAACAAATTAGCCTGTTTTTTAATTGCTTAAATAAATGCAAACCCTTATCAAACCCTCGTTGTACAAAGGAGTATTTATTGCCAGTACTGTAATAAGTTTATGGCTTATTGCTATTGTTTTGGGTATGAATTTTAACATTAATTTTTTATCCCCTTGGGTATATGTTTTTGTGTTGCTACAAATGCATCTTTACACGGGCTTATTTATTACCGCACACGATGCTATGCATGGTATTGTTATGCCTCATAAGCCCAAAATAAATTTTATTATCGGGCAATTATGTACCGCATTATATGCTGTATTTCCATTTAAAAAACTAAAAACCAAGCATTTCGAACACCACAATTTTGTACACACCGCACAAGATCCTGATTATTATCAAGGAAATTTTTTTGCTTGGTATTTTTCGTTTATTAGGCAATATATTTCTTGGTGGCAAATTTTAATTATGGCAATACTTTTTAATATCCTAAAAATATATATTCCACAGCAAAATTTGTTGCTGTTTTGGGTATTGCCATCGTTACTAAGCACCTTACAATTATTTTATTTTGGCACTTACTTGCCACACAAGGGGCATCATAGCAATATTTACCAATCTACATCGCAAGCCAAAAATCATTTTGTAGCTTTTTTTACTTGCTATTTTTTTGGCTATCATTACGAGCATCACCACTCACCAGCTACACCTTGGTGGCTACTATGGAAAATTAAAGAACAACACCTTCATACAAATACAAAACCATAATTATATAATACGCTTACAAAACTTATATGGGTAAAAAAGGAATTTTATTAGTGAATTTGGGTACACCCGATAGCCCCAGTACGGCCAATGTGCGCAAATATTTGAAACAGTTTTTGATGGACGAAAGGGTAATTGATGTAAACCCAATCCTGCGAAATGTACTGGTTAAAGGGGTAATTGTGCCTTTTCGTGGGCCTAAATCGGCCAAGTTATATAAGCAAATATGGGACGACAAAACGGGTTCGCCTTTAATGTATTACAGCATATTGCAAGCCAAAGCATTGCAAGCCAAACTGGGCGATAATTACCAAGTGGAACTGGCTATGCGCTACCAAAGTCCGTCCATAAAATCAGCTTTAGATAAATTAAAAAAGGCACAGGTTGATAGCATAAAAGTAATTCCGATGTTTCCGCATTATGCCTCGGCAAGTACAGGCTCGGTAATACAAAGCGTAATGCAACAATTAAGCCAATGGCTTACCATACCGCCAGTTACGTTTGTAAACTCGTTTTACAATCATCCCTTGATGATAAAAACATTTGCCAATAATGGTAAAAAATACCAGCCCGAAACCTACGACCATGTTTTATTTAGTTTCCACGGATTGCCGCAAAGGCAATTGGTAAAATCCGACCATTCGCAACAGCATTGCCAAAAAGTAAGCGATTGCTGCCATACCATTACCGAAAATAATAAATTTTGTTACTCGGCACAATGTTACCACACTGCACAGTTAATAAGCGAAGAATTACAAATTCCGAAAGAAAAATATACGGTTTGCTTTCAATCGAGGCTGGGCAAAACCCCTTGGGTACAACCTTATACCAACGAAGTTTTAAAAACCCTAGCCGCCAAAAAGTACAAAAAACTACTTGTATTTTGCCCAGCATTTGTGGCCGATTGCCTCGAAACTGTGTACGAAGTAACGGTAGAATATGGCGAGGAATTTACAGAAATGGGAGGCCAGCATTTACAATTGGTTGAAAGCCTTAACGATAATCCACTATGGATTGAAGCCTTGGAGGATATTGTATTAAATGGGTAGTTGTATTCTTGGTTTCTTTCCCCTCTCGGTGTCTTTCCCCTTTCCCCTCTCGGTCTCCCCGAAGGGGAGATGCACAAATGTGAAATTTTGAATGCGAATATCTGTGCCCATCAGTGCCATCAGTGAGCAAAAAATCTTCCGAAAGGGAGATGCAATATAAAATTTTGAATGCGAATATCTGTGCCTATCAGTGTTATCATTGAGCAAAAAATCTTCCGAAGGGGAGATGCACAAATG
>RDXP01000072.1 GCA_004292865.1 Sphingobacteriales bacterium | reverse complement strand
AAATACATACAAATCTTACCCAAAAATAGTGGGAGAAACTGGCGGAAAAGATTTTATTTTGGCTCACCCAACAGCCGATATAAAGGTTTTAGTAGCTGCTCTTATTCGTGGTGCATTTGAGTTTCAAGGTCAAAAATGTTCGGCTTGCTCAAGGGCTTATATTCCAAAATCTATTTGGAACGAAGTTTGGAAATTGATGGAAACGGAGCTTAAAACCATAAAAATTGGCTCTACGGAGGATTTATCTTGCTTTATGAATGCGGTAATAGATGAAAAATCGTTTACTAAAATCTCAGGCTATATCGAAAAAGCAAAAGCTTTGGAGACTAATAAAATTGTTTTTGGTGGCAATTATGATAAATCAAAAGGTTACTTTATCGAACCAACTGTAATTTTAACTACAGATCCTCATTCGCTAACAATGGAAGAAGAAATTTTTGGTCCTGTTCTTACTATTTATGTTTATGATGATGAAAAATTGGACGAAACTTTAACACTTATCGACCAAACTTCGCCTTATTCGCTCACTGGAGCAGTGATTGCAACCGATAAAATAGCGATTGCAAAAATAGCTGAAAAACTACGAAATAGTGCAGGTAATTTCTATATCAATGATAAGTGTACAGGGGCAGTAGTTGGTCAGCAACCATTTGGAGGAGCCAGAATGAGCGGCACAAACGACAAATCGGGCTCGTTTTTAAATCTTTTGCGTTGGGTTTCACCTCGCACTATTAAAGATAATATGTTGCCTGTAAAATATAAAATTATGAGAACAATACCTGTAGCAGAATTCAAAACAAACTTTTCGGCAATTCTAAAAGATGTCGAAAAAGGAGAAAAAATTGCCATTTCGTATGGCAGAAAAAAAGAAGGTGTAGCAATGCTTGTGCCTTTTGAAAATACAGAAGAAATGCCGAAAAGAAAATTAGGTTTATTACAAGAAAAAGGGGCAAGTATGAAAATTATGCCTGATTTTGAAATGACAGACGAAGAGGTTTTAAACGAAAAACTGTACGATTGATGGGATATTTGTTAGATACACATTTTGTACTTTGGCTTTTATTTGATTATAAAAAAATAAATCCAAAAATTAAAACAATTTTAGAAAACCGAAATAATGAAATTTTTATCAGTCAAATTAGCCTTTGGGAGATAAGTTTAAAATATGGATTAGGAAAACTAGATTTATACAATTCTAAACCTGATGAGATTCAACAAATACTAATTTTAAATGGCTACAAAGTACTTGATTTGAAATCAGAAAACATACTGAGTTTTTATAATCTTCCGCAACATATTCATAAAGATCCTTTTGATAAAATGTTAGTTTGGCAAGCCATAAAAAGTAATTTAACACTCATTTCTCAAGATAAAAAACTAGAAGTTTATCAACAAAATGGATTAAAAATAATGTATTAAAATTAATTATAACCTATAAAAAAATGAAATCATCACAAACCTATATCGACCTTGAAGATAAATTTGGAGCCCACAATTACCATCCCATTCCTGTTGTTTTAGCCAAAGGTGCTGGAGCCGAAGTTTGGGATGTGGATGGAAAAAAATATTACGATTTTCTTTCTGCATACAGTGCTGTAAATCAAGGGCATTGCCATCCTCGAATTATACAAGCACTCACCCAACAAGCATCAACTATTACGCTTACTTCAAGAGCTTTTTATAACAATTTATTAGGCGATTACGAAAAATTCATAACCGAATATTTTGGCTATGATAGAGTTTTGCCAATGAATACAGGTGTAGAAGGTGGCGAAACCGCTATAAAATTATGCAGAAAATGGGCATACAAGATTAAGAAAGTACCTCAAAACGAAGCAAAAATTATTTTTGTTGAAGGTAATTTTTGGGGCAGAACTTTGGCAGCCATTTCTTCATCTACCGACCCAAGTAGCACCACCGATTTTGGTCCGTTTATGCCAGGGTATCAAATTATTCCTTACGATGATATACCAGCTTTAGAACTTGCTTTGCAGGATTCAAACGTGGCAGGATTTATGCTCGAACCTATACAAGGCGAAGCTGGTGTAAAAATTCCTGCCGATGGATATTTAAAAAAAGCATACAATTTATGCAAAGCTAAAAACGTACTTTTTATTGCCGATGAGGTGCAAACAGGCATTGGCAGAACGGGGAAACTATTGGCTTGTGATTATGAAGACGTAAAACCCGATATTTTAATCTTAGGAAAAGCCCTTTCTGGAGGCGTTTTGCCAGTTTCTTGTGTACTTTCGAGTCACGAAATCATGCTTACCATCAAACCTGGCGAACATGGTTCTACATTTGGTGGAAATCCTTTGGCTTGTGCCGTAGCCACAGAGGCTTTAAAAGTGCTAAAAGAAGAAAATATGATTGAAAATGCCGCTAAAATGGGTGATATTTTGCGAGCAGAACTCAACAAACTAAAATCAAAATATAATTTTATTAAATTGGTTCGTGGAAGAGGATTGCTTAATGCCATTGTAATTAAAGAATCTGATAAAATAAATGCGTGGGATATTTGTATAAAATTTGCCGAAAACGGACTTTTAGCAAAGCCAACACATGGAAATATTATTCGATTTGCACCTCCTTTAGTGATTAATGAAAAACAACTCCTAGAATGTATAGCTATAATTGACAAATCTTTAGCTTTTTTTGCTTAGTGCCTCTGTTTTTGATGCGAGTTTTTTAAAGATGTAACTTTTTTTTTCATTTATAGTTGCTACGAATTGATTAAATAAAAGATAGAGCTATATTTTTTTTATAGTTTTGCTATTTAAAATAAATACTCAATTTGGATAAGCAACTTATTAAGCAATTTATAACACAAGCCTTAGCCGAGGATGTAGGCACAGGCGACCATACCTCGCTGGCTACCATAGCCCCTTATACACAGGGTAAAGCACAACTTATTATTAAAGACGAAGGTGTAATTGCAGGCGTAAAATTGGCCGAAGCAATTTTTAACGAAGTAGATAATAGCCTAAAACTCGAAATATTTATAACCGATGGCCAGCCCGTAAAACACGGCGATATTGCCCTAAAAGTAAGTGGCAGCTTACACAGTATTTTAATAGCCGAACGCTTGGTGCTTAACACCATGCAACGCATGAGCGGCATAGCTACCACCACGTATAAAATTGTACAATCATTAAAATACAGCCATACAAAAGTATTAGATACCCGCAAAACCACTCCTAACCTGCGGTTTTTAGAAAAATGGGCAGTACAAATAGGCGGCGGTGTAAACCATAGAGCAGGCTTGTACGATATGATTTTAATTAAAGATAACCATATTGATTACGCAGGTGGCATAGCCCAGGCTTTGGATGCCGCACACCTATACACACAATCGCATACACCACTACCTATTGTAATTGAGGTACGAAACCTGCAAGAATTACAACAAGTAATGGCAATAGGTGGTATCGAACGAATTTTATTAGATAACTTTAGCTTTCCTTTATTAAAAGAGGCTGTTAAAATAATTGATGGGAAATTTGCCAGCGAAGCATCGGGAGGTATAACACCCGAAAACGCAATTGCCTACGCCAATTGTGGGGTTAATTATATTTCGATGGGCGCATTAACACATTCGGTTAAAAGTTTAGATATGAGCTTAAAAGCTATTAAATAATGATATACACACGCATCAATACAGTAGGCTTATGATATCTGTTTATTCCTTAGGCGCATTAATTTTAGCCTATCTTTTAGGTTCCATACCCTCGGCAGTGTGGGTGGGTAAAGCGTTTTTTAAAATAGATGTACGCGAATACGGCAGCGGCAATGCTGGTGCAACCAATACGTTTAGGGTTTTGGGTAAAAAAGCAGGTATCCCAGTAATGCTAATGGATATTTTAAAGGGCTGGATAGCTACCAATTTAGCCTATTTTATTGGCTTATCGGTAACTGGGCCTACACACTCGGTACAATATGTAAATTACCAATTAGCTTTGGGTATATGTGCCGTAATGGGGCATTTATTTCCTGTTTTTGCAGGCTTTAGAGGGGGTAAAGGTATTGCTACTTTGTTTGGTATGATTGTGGCAGTACATACGCCAGCGGCATTGCTTTGCGTTATGGTATTTGTTTGTATTTTATTGGTATCTAAATATGTTTCATTAAGCTCTATTGCTGCGGGTTTTACTTTTCCGTTAAGCGTAATATTTATTTATCATGTATCGGTAAAAGCAATTATTATTTATGGCATGTGTATATGCGTACTTATATTGGTAACTCATCAAAAAAATATCGAACGATTATTAAAAGGAAAAGAATCAAAAGTAAACTTATTTAAAAAGAAAAATATATGAAAACTAAATCTCTCATTTACACTATTGCATTGTTATCCACGGCTGTTATGTTTACTGCATGCTCAACCGTACCACTTACAGGCCGTAGCCAAGCCAGCCTAGTAAGCGAAACCGAAATGCAACAAGCCGCAGGCTTACAATACAAACAATTTTTAAGCGACCCTAAAATAATAGTAATAAATAATACCACACAAAGCCGAAAGGTAAAAGAAATAGGCAATAAAATAGCTGCAGCAGTAACCAAGTACATGAATAACAATAACTACCAAAACAATATAGCAGGTTACCAATGGGAGTTTAACTTGGTAGATAGCAAAGATATAAATGCCTGGTGTATGCCTGGGGGCAAAGTAGCGGTATATACGGGTATATTGCCAGTTACGTTAAACGATGCTGGCTTGGCTACCGTAATGGGCCACGAAATAGCACATGCTATTGCACATCACTCGTCCGAAAGGTATTCGCAAGCCATGATAAGCCAAGGCGTAGGCGCACTATTGGGTGCTGCGGTAGCTAAATCCGAAACCGGTACACAGGTTTTTCAACAATTATATGGTATAGGCTCGCAAGCGGGTTATTTGTTACCCAATTCGCGTAAGCAAGAATCGGAAGCCGATAGGCTGGGTTTAACTTTTATGGCCATGGCGGGTTATAATCCCCAAGCGGCAGTATCGTTTTGGGAACGTATGGCGGCTCAAAAGAAAGGGCAAACACCTCCCGAATTTTTAAGCACCCACCCAAGCGACCAAACCCGTATCCGTGATATCGAAAAATATATCCCCGAAGCGCAAAAGTATTTTGTAAAAGCGAAAACCTTTTGAAATTAAAAAGTGAAAATTAAAAATTCAAAAACCTTTAGGCGTTTTAAAACGGAAATGTATAGCGTTATAATTAAAAAGTGAAAATTAAAAATTAAAAAACCTTTAGGCGTTTTAAACGTTATAATTAAAAAGTGAAAATTAAAAATTAAAAAACCTTTAGGCGTTTTAAAACGGAAACGTATAGCGTTATAATTAAAAAGTGAAAATTAAAAATTCCAAATTTTTAGGCGTTTTAAAATGGAAACGTATAGCATTAAAAGGTTTTTAATTTTAACCTTTTAATTTCACCTTTTTTTTAACCGCTTAAATATTCTTCATCGTTAATAATTGTTAAGGTGAGTTTTATTTCAAATCAAATTATTACTTTCGGCATCAATATTTTTGCACCTAATTAAGTATGAACTATAAAAAAATAAACAATATAACTGGCTGGTTGGCTTTTACTATTGCTGCTATTACCTATATTTTAACGTTGGAGCCATCGGCAAGTTACTGGGATTGTGGCGAATTTATTGCCGCAGCCTATAAACTACAAGTAGTACACCAGCCAGGTGCTCCTTTATTTTTAATGATTGGTAAAATATTTAGTTTATTAGCTACTAACCCTAGCAAAGTAGCTTATTGGGTAAATATAAGTTCGGCATTGTGTAGTGCGGCTACCATTATGTTTTTGTTTTGGACCATTACGGCACTAGGGCGCAAGCTTTACGCATCGGATAAAAAACAAGCAGATAGCACACAAACTATATTAATTATAGGTGCAGGCTTGGTAGGCGCATTGGCTTACGCTTTTTCAGATACGTTTTGGTTTTCGGCGGTAGAGGCTGAAGTTTATGCCATGTCGTCGTTATTTACTGCCGTAGTTTTTTGGGCTATATTAAAGTGGGATGCCCATGCCGATGAACCACATGCCGATAAATGGTTATTGATTATTGCTTATGTAATGGGCTTATCTATAGGCATTCACTTATTAAATTTATTAGCCATACCTGCCATTGCGGTTTTATATTATTTCCGTAGGGCAAGTAAAGTAAGTACATGGGGTACTATTGTAGCTTTATTTACAGGTATATTTATTTTGGGTTTTGTACAATATGGCATTATACAATATTTGATAAAATTTGCGGCCAGTTTTGATTTATTATTTGTAAACTCCTTTGGTTTAGGCTTTGGTACAGGCGTGTTGTTTTTTGCTGTTTTGGTAATTGGCAGTTTGGTATGGGGGATTTTGTACTCTATAAAAAGCAATAAAGCCATGTTAAATTTGGCATTGCTATCGGTAGTATTTTTGTTATTTGGTTACAGTTCATACACCATGATAGTGGTACGGGCAAAGGCCAATCCTACCTTAAATAATAGCCAGCCCGATAATGCTTTTTCGTTTTTGGGATATTTAAATCGAGAACAATACGGCGATAGGCCTTTAATGTATGGCCAATATTTCGACTCCAAAGCAACAGGAAGCGAAGAGGGAGATAATACTTACCGCAAAGGCGATACCAAATACGAAATTACAGGGAAAAAATTAAGCTATACGTATGATAGAAACACCTTATTGCCACGTATGTACAGCGACGACCCTAATCATATAAGCGTTTACCGCGATTGGATGCGCATGGGAGCCGAAGAAAGCCCAACTTTTGCTACCAATATGGGATTTTTTGGTACTTACCAAGTAGGCTTTATGTATATGCGCTACTTTATGTGGAACTTTGTAGGAAGGCAAAACGATGACCAAGGTATTGGCGATTACGTATCGGGCAATTGGCTAAGCGGTATAAAACCTATTGATGCCCTGCACCTTGGCGACCGAAGCACCTTACCCAAAACCATTGCCGAAAACAAAGCCTATAATAGGTTATACTTTTTACCCTTAATACTAGGCCTATTGGGTGCATGGTATCATTTTAAAAAGAAACAAAAGGATGCCGGTATTGTGGCACTACTTTTCTTTTTTACAGGCTTGGCCATTGTATTGTACCTAAACCAAACACCTAACCAACCCCGCGAACGAGATTATGCCTATGCAGGCTCGTTTTACGCATTTACTATTTGGATTGGCTTTGCAGTATTTGCCCTGCATGATACATTAAAAAAATATATAAATTCCAAAAATGCAGGCATACTAGCTACCGTTTTATGTTTGTTGGCTGGGCCGATTTTAATGGCTAGCCAAGAGTGGAACGACCATAACCGCTCCCAAAAAACTACCGCCCGCGATTTGGCTAAAAATTACCTCAACACTTGCGCCCCCAATGCCATATTATTTACTTATGGCGATAATGATACCTACCCGCTGTGGTATGTGCAAGAGGTTGAAAACTTTAGACCCGATGTACGCATTGTAAACCTAAGCTTGTTCGATACCGATTGGTACATTAACCAACTAAGGCGGCCATTTAATTCATCGGCTCCCTTGCCCATAACCATGTTGCCAGCGCAATATGTATCGGGTGTGCGTGATGTGGTTTTTTACCAAGATTATAATTTAAAAGGGCCACAACAATTAAAAGATGTTTTCGAGTTTATTACTTCCGAAAATCCCGATGCCAAAGTGCAATACCAAAGCGGTAAAATGGATAACTTTTTGCCTACCAAAAACCTTACGATGCCAGTGGATAGCAGCATTGTATTGGCCACCAATACCGTTGATAAACAAGATGTAAAAAATGTGGTTAACCGCATGGATTGGACTATTGGCGGTTCGTACATTAGCAAAGGCCAGCTAGCTATTTTAGATATTTTATTACACAATAATTGGAAACGCCCCATTTACTTTGCCTTTACTGTACCTAGCAGTAATTTTATGGGTTTAGATAAATATTTGTTTAACGAAGGATTTGCCTTGCGCTTAATTCCTAAAACCCGAAGCGAAGTTGGCGACGAATCGCCATTAGGTAAAACCGATATGGTAAATACCGATAAAATGTACAATAATTTAATGACAAAATTTGAGTGGGGAAATCTTAAAAACGCATCCTACCTTGATCCTGAGTCGACTAAAATGGTGTATTTATCTACAAATAAATTTACTGAATTAGCAAAAAACTTAATACACGAAGGTAAATTAAACGAAGCCCGTAAAGCAATTGAGCATTGCTTCGAAGTATTGCCTATTACCACTACGTATGATGCTAATTTTGCGCTAAGCAAATACGAATTAGTACAAATTATGTACAAGCTAGGGATGAACAAAAAGGCAAATGAGCTTATAAAACAAACAGTTGCATTAATCGAAGATGATTTAAACTTTAATTATGCTATAAATAAGAACAAAGAAAACCTTAACACGAGGCAAATACAATTAGGTTTATTTGTGATAAACGAATTTGCAAAATTTACAGCACAATACTCGGAGCCAGCATTAAACAAAATTTTAACTACCAAGTTGGCTACCTACGAAGCCAAATTTGGAATGGCTAGGTAATAATTATTTGGACAGTTTTTTAGGCGATGGTTATTTTTAAATAAAAAATATTTAGCCGTGTTTTTTATCCACACTAAACACGTTTTTTTTATTGTATTACCCATCTTACCAAACAAAAATTAATCGGCGGTATCTAAAAAATGATGCACCCCTTTGTAAGGCAAGTCAAAGGCCGAAGCAACGGCTCGGTGTACTACTTCGCCCTGTACAATATTTAATCCTTTCAAAAGCTCGTAACTATCTAAACAGGTTTTTTTCCAGCCTTTATCGGCCAGTTCTAAAATATAAGGAAGCGTACAATTGGTAAGTGCTGTGGTTGATGTAAAGGGTACAGCACCAGGCATATTGGCAACACAATAATGCAATATACCATCCACAATATAGGTAGGGTCTTCCAGTGTGGTAGGCTTACAGGTTTCTATACAGCCACCTTGGTCCACCGATACATCTACAATTACGGTACCAGGGCGCATCAGTTTTAGCATATCGCGGGTAATTACTTTAGGCGTTTTGGCGCCAGCTATTAATACGGCACCCACTATTAAATCGTGGTTTCCTACCAAGCGGCGTATATTATATTCGCTACTAAACATGGTAACTACATGCGAAGGTAGCACATCGTTTACATACCTTAAACGCTGTAAATCGGTATCTAAAATAGTTACATGCGCCCCAAGGCCTGCCGCCATTTTAGCTGCCTGCACACCCACCACGCCTGCGCCTATAATTAATACCTTGCCTGGCGTTACACCAGGCACACCGCCTAGCAAAATGCCTCGCCCCATTACTGGTTTTTCTAAATATCGGGCTCCTTGTTGTATGGCCATTCGGCCTGCTACTTCGCTCATAGGTACCAGTATGGGCAGTGATTTATCAGTTTTTTCAACCGTTTCGTAGGCCAAACATACTGCCCCGCTATCTATCATGGCATTGGTAAGTTTTAAATCAGAGGCGAAGTGAAAAAAGCAAAAAATCAACTGGTCTTTTTTTACCAAATGCAGTTCTTTGCCTATTGGTTCTTTTACCTTAATAATCATTTCGGCAGTAGCCCATATTTCTACCTCGTCCAATACCACCTTGGCACCTACTTCTTCATAATCTTCGTTTCTAAACCCACTTGCCGCCCCCGAATGGGTTTCTACAATAACTTTGTGCCCTCTTCTAATAAGTTCGTGGGCTCCAGCAGGGGTTAAGCCTACACGGTTTTCGTTGTTTTTTATTTC
>RDXP01000146.1 GCA_004292865.1 Sphingobacteriales bacterium | reverse complement strand
TCATTTTTTTTTATTTGGACACAATTTGTCCATCAAAAAAATGATTTTTTATTTACGCAAATATAGCATTTTTTTTAAAAGCGGTTGCCCTGAAAGTTGGATATTGATAATACATTCAAATACCATTTTCGTATATGGAAACAACTGGAATAAAAATCAGTTTGATGAGATAAGTAAATCTTTTGACTTTTCTTTGTTTTCAAACTATCCTGTCAGTGGCGAAACTTCCCTAATAAATCAATTATTAGAGCATTATAAAATAGATAATTTCAGGATTGAAACAGAAAGACTTTTTTATAGAACTAATTCTGTTGAGGCTTTTAGTAACATTAATCTCGAAGTATTATTACCAAATGAAAAAGATGTGAATATACTTGCTAAAATGCTTCTGCAATACTATCTCGAAGAATATGAAGGCGAAAGTAAAAAAACATTTATAGAAATGCGTTCTAAAATTGAAGAATATATTTCTGGCGAACGTATTTACATTTTAAAAAATTTAAACGGTAATATTTTAAGTTTTTGTACTATAAATAATCCAGACATTGGTATATTCTTCACTAGAAAAGAATATAGAAATAAGGGTTATGGGAAAATCATATTATCTTTTTGTTCAAATTTGCTTTTGAAGCGTAATGCAGAGATATATCTAATGACAATGAGAACTAAACTTGAATCGAATACAGCCTGTAAACAAGTTGGATTCAAACAATATTTCGAATATTCGTCTATACGGATAAATAACAGCTAATATTTAATCTTAACTCCGCAGACAGCCTTAAAAAAGCAAGGAGAAAAGTCAATAAACGGTCTCTTCGCCCGTTTATAAATTAGAAGCGCAAATCGTAGTTTTTAAAACTTAAAACTAAATTCAAAGCCCTACCCAAACACAACTTTTGTAAAAGGATTAACTAACGATATTACTTTCTACCCCAACCCAATTACCAACGGCGTATTAAACGTGGTAGCTGGTGCAACTAAATTACAAACGGTAGCCTTATTTGATTTAAACGGCAAAAAAATTATTTCTCTAAACACAAAAAACAGCCCTCAAAATCTTGCCATACCTACACAGGGTTTGGCCAAAGGGGTATATATATTAGAATTAACCAGCGAAAAAAATAAACTCATTAAAAAGGTGGTGGTAAATTAAAATTACGTTTTTGAATATGTTTGTTTATTGATGCCTTCGCTCTAAGCGAAGGCATCAATAAACCTTAATAAACGACCGTTTCAATTATGGGTTATGGTTAACCGTTTGTTTTTTAATGGCTTTAACCATTTTTAAATTTGCCAATGAAACGAGACACCCACCACAATTAAACCATTAAATGGTTAGGCTGCAAATTTATATTTTCCCACGGTTAACCTGCTCATCTACATACAATAATCTTTGTGGGTTAAAACCCCGTTTACACATCGTTGCATTTCAACCCACAATTAAATGCAAAACCCTACCCAAACACAGCTTTTGTAAAAGGCTTATCCAACAATATTACTTTCTACCCCAACCCCATTACCAACGGCGTATTAAACGTGGTAGCTGGTAAAAATATATTACAAACGTTAGCTTTAACTACAAATAAGTTTTTTCGCTAAAATTGGGCTTGTTGCATTTATAACTTGATTCTGCCAAACTAAACTTTATAACATTTATATTATTACAAAAATTACCTTTAAACGCAAAAAACCTCCATAAAATAAATTCTATGGAGGTTTTATTACATTTAGTGCGCCCACCTGGGCTCGAACCAGGGACCAAAAGATTATGAGTCTTCTACTCTAACCAACTGAGCTATAGGCGCAGCAATAATTGCTTATTTGCGGTTGCAATTTTACAAGTTTTTACCCACTTTTGAAAACTAATTATGGAAAATATTAAAAATATAATATTCGATTACGGTAATGTTATCTTTACCATTGATTTTCAGCGCACTCAGCAAGCATTTATAAACTTGGGAATAAGCAATATTGAAGATTTTTTTGCTCATAAAGGACATGACCCTTTGTTTGATGAATTTGAAAAAGGCAATATAAGCGCCGATGCGTTTAGAAACGGAATCCGCCGTAAGGCAAATAAACCCGAACTAAGCGACCACGAAATTGATACCGCTTGGAACACTATTTTTGTAGGTATTGATGCGGGTAACCACGAGTTACTCCTAAAAATAAAACAAAAATACAATACCTTTTTACTTAGCAATACAAACGAAATTCATTTTAAACATTTTAGCAATTATGTTGAAAAAACGTTTGGTTTAAAAGATAATTCATCGCTATTTAACAAAGTATATTACTCGCATTTGCTAGGCATGCGTAAACCTAACGCCGATATTTTTGAATATGTACTACAATCAAACCACTTAAAGCCAAGCGAAACACTATTTATTGATGATAGCCCACAACATTTAAAAACAGCCCAACAGCTTGGTATGCACACTTATTTGATGACTGCACCCGATAATGTGCAAACTTATTTTAAAACCAATGGCTTATTATAAAGCCTATAATTATTTTATACAAGGGTAAATCATTTATGTAAGTTTGCACCAATATTATGGTAACTTTTAAACTCGAAGGAGAATTTATACATTTAATACAATTACTTAAAGCTACCGATGCCGTATCATCGGGTGGCGAAGCCCAAATGGTAGTAAGCCAAGGCTTAGTAAAACACAATGGTCTAACCGATTACCGCAAACGGCTAAAAGTAAAAAAAGGCGATGTAGTTACCTTTAACAATCACAGCATAAAAATAATATGAAACAAATTACATCCGAGTTTTACAATATATATTTCGATAATACATTACAAAGTTTAACCGATTTTTTAGCCCTTAATACTTATTCAAAAATATTTATCGTTACCGATGAAAACACGGGTAAATATTGCCTACCTGTTTTACAAAGCAAACTACCACAATTAGATACATATAATATTATTGAAATACCTTATGGCGAAGAAAATAAAAATATCGATTATTGTATCGCTATATGGCGCATGTTGCTAGATTTTGAAGCCGACCGTAAAGCCCTTGTAATTAACCTTGGTGGTGGTGTGGTTACCGATATGGGCAGTTTTGCTGCCTCAACTTTTAAGCGTGGGATAGATTTTATACAAATACCTACTACCCTACTTTCGCAGGTAGATGCCTCGGTAGGTGGTAAAACGGGTATTGATATGAATGCTGTAAAAAATATTATTGGCACATTTGTACAACCCAAAGCAGTAATTATTAGTTCCGATTTTTTAAAAACGTTACCCTTACGGGAGATTACATCAGGCTTTGCTGAGATGCTTAAACACGGTATAATTGCCGATAAGGCTTATTTTGAACGTTTACAACAAATTGATACTGTTGATAATGTAAGTAACGACTTGGTTTTTACTTCCGTAGAAATTAAAAACAAGGTAGTAAGCACCGACCCTTACGAAAACGGATTACGTAAAATTTTAAACTATGGGCATACCATTGGCCATGCCATAGAATCGTGGAGCCTAAATAACGAAAAACACAGCCTTTTACACGGCGAGGCCATAGCTATTGGTATGGTATGCGAAGCCTATTTGGCCAGCAAACTCGTAAAACTAAGTAACCATGATTTACAAATTATTTGCCACACTTTTATTAAATTTTATGGCAAATACAGCTTAAAAACAGGTACCGAACAAGCACTACTTTCCACCATGCGCAACGATAAAAAAAACAATGCTGGCAATATAAACTTTTCGCTACCCGATAAAATAGGCAATTGCCTATATGATATACCTGTTACCGAAACCGATATTGTAGAAAGTTTAGATTTTTATAGAACGTTATAAATTTATTTTAAGGCGTTCGGGCGGGCTTTACACCGATAAGTTTACGCAGTTCATCGTTCAAATCCTCTTCCACATCTACATCCGATAATAAGGGCATAAAACAATAACTTAAACCTAGGTTTTGTACCGTTTTTATGGTATCGGACAGTACGGTATGGCTGCTCCATTCAATATTTTTAAATATTTGTGGGGTGGGATTGTTTAAGCCTAGCAAATAATAGCCTCCATCTTTGGCAGGGCCTATTACTACATCGTAATAGTTTAATTGGCGGTAAGCATCGTTAATAATTTGGGTGCTAAGCTCCATACAATCGGTACCAATAATAATTACTGGATAATGTTGCCTATTAAAAACTTCGGCGAAAGCCTGCTCCATTTTACTTCCCAAATTACCTTGATTTTGGTATTCGATTTTATAATTACCAGCCCAATTTAATGGGTTATCGCTGGGTTTATCAAAATATAAATATTTTTGTACGGGTAGGTTTTGGGTAATTTGATGGGTGTGTTGCAGTAATTTTTGGTATATTTTTAAAGCATTAATATCGCCAATAGTTTTGGCTAGTCGGGTTTTGCACAAGCCTAATTGGGGGTGTTTTAAAAATATAATTAAGGCTCGGGTCATTTTTTTTATGTAGTATAAGTTATTTATTTTTTAAATATTGTTGTGCTTTACTACCAAATAAAAAATTTTATCCTATTGCCTTCCTTATTCTTACTAATTTTATTAATAAATTTTCCAGCAAATTTAAGTGTAGCATATTTGCCCCGTCGGATTTTGCGTTTTCGGGTTCGGGGTGTGTTTCTATAAATAAGCCATCGGCACCTACGGCTACGGCAGCTTTGGCAATGGTTTCTATTAAAGCTGGTTTACCGCCTGTAACGCCACTGGCTTGGTTGGGCTGTTGTAAGGAGTGTGTACAGTCCATTACTACGGGTACATTAAAAGCCCGCATTTCGGGAATTCCTCTAAAATCAACCACCATATCTTGGTAGCCAAAGGTATTTCCACGGTCGGTAAGTATTACGTTATGGTTGCCCGATTCGGTAATTTTATCAACCGCAAATTTCATGGCACCAGCCGATAAAAACTGCCCTTTTTTAATATTTACTACTTTACCTGTAAGTGCTGCGGCGGTTAATAATTCGGTTTGGCGGCATAAAAAAGCGGGTATTTGTAGCACATCAACATAGACGGCGGCCATGGCGGCTTCGTGGCTTTCGTGTATATCGGTAACGGTGGGTATATCAAACTCGCGGCCTATGCGTTCTAAAATTTTAAGTGCTTTTTCGTCGCCAATACCTGTAAACGAATCAACCCTTGAGCGGTTTGCTTTGCGGTACGAACCCTTAAAAATATAAGGAATTTCGAGCCTATCGGTAATATTTACTATTTTATCGGCAATGCGCAATGCTATATCTTCGCTTTCTATGGCGCAAGGCCCAGCCATTAAAAAAAAATTGCCTGATGATGTATATTGTAATTTGTTTAAAATCATTTTTAAAATTTTGAGGCTTAATTACCCAGTTCCGACATAAATTTAATTCTCATTAATTGTATTTCTTCCCAGTTGTAATCATCGGTACCTAGTTCTTTTAATGCGGCTTCAATCGAGTCTATTTCGGCGGTTTTAAAATAATCAAAAACTTCGTGTTGGCGGTCTTCGTCTATCATTTCATCAATAAAATAATTCAAGTTAAGCTTGGTTCCCGAGCTTACTATCGATTCTACTTCTTTTAAAATATCTTCGTAAGAAATACCTTTTGATGAAGCTATTACATCTAAAGATACCTGTCTATCAATATTTTGAATAATCGAAACTTTTAACGCCGATTTATTGGCAGTTGTTTTTACCACAAAATCTATGGGGCGGTCTATTTCATTATCTTCTACATATTGTTTAATTAAATCGATAAATGCTGACCCAAATTTTGCGGCTTTACCATTGCCCACGCCCGAAATATTTTTCAATTCGTCCATATTAATAGGATAATTGGTACACATTTCTTCCAGCGAGGGGTCTTGGAATAGTACAAATGGAGGAAGGTTTTTTTGCTTGGCAATTTTTTTGCGCAAGTCTTTAAGCATTTTTAGCAATTCGGTATCTAAAGCACCCGTTCCTGATTGTACATTTTCGTCGTCATCGCTAGGTGTTGCACTTTCGATAGGGCGATTTAAAATATATTTGATGGTGTGTGGGTTTTTTAAATAGTTGTGTCCAGCTTCGGTTAGCCTTAGTAAACCATAATCATCAACATCTTTAGCCAAAAAATTATTTAATAAAGCCTGGCGTATTAGCGATTTCCATAGCAGTAAGCCTTCTTTTTTACCTAAGCCATATATAGGTAAAAGGTGGTGTTTGTACGATTGTATTAAAACAGATTCTTCGCCCATTAATACGTTTAATAGGTATATATCGTCAAATTTTTCGCCAAAATCCAAAATCATTTGTAGCAATTTGGGCAAAAAATCTTCGGCATTAAAATATTCTTTTTGCGCTCGGCAGTTATCGCATTTATCGTTACATCCCGTTTCATCAAAGTTTTCGCCAAAGTAATGGAGTATTTGTTTTCGCCTACACACCGCCGATTCCGAATAATCTATTACCTCTTTTAGTATTTGTGTACCAATTTCGCGTTCCGATACTGGCTTATCTTTCATAAACTTGGTAAGTTTTTCCACATCTTTATCCGAGTAAAAAGCAATGCAATTTCCTTCGCCACCATCGCGGCCTGCCCTACCTGTTTCTTGGTAATAACCTTCCATGCTTTTGGGTATATCGTGGTGTATTACGTAGCGTACATCGGGTTTATCAATACCCATACCAAATGCTATAGTGGCCACAATTACATCTACATCTTCCATCAAAAACTTATCCTGTGTATCGGCCCGTATTTTAGGTTCGAGCCCTGCATGGTAGGGTAATGATTTTATGCCGTTAATGGTTAGCGCATTAGATACCTCTTCTACCTTTTTTCGGCTTAGGCAATAAATAATTCCCGATTTTCCTGTGTTGTTTTTTACATATCTGATAATATCTTTTAAAACATCTTTTTTGGCTTTTACTTCATAGTATAAATTAGGCCTATTAAACGATGATTTAAAAAGATTAGCATCGGTCATCTGTAGGTTTTTTTGTATATCTTGCTGTACTTTGGGCGTTGCCGTAGCGGTTAATGCTATAATCGATAAATCTTCGCGTATATTATTAATTACTTGGCGTATGCGGCGGTACTCGGGCCTAAAATCATGCCCCCACTCGGATATACAATGTGCTTCGTCAACAGCTATAAACGATATGGTAATGGTTTTTAAAAAATCAACCGTTTCTTGTTTGTTTAACGATTCGGGTGCTACATATAAAAGCTTGGTTTCGCCTGCACTTACATCCTCTTTTACTTTGGTGCTTTCGGCCTTATTTAACGACGAATTAAGGAAATGTGCAATATCATCTCGCCCGCCAAATACCCGCAATTGGTCCACTTGGTTTTTCATTAACGCAATTAATGGCGAAATTACGATGGCTGTGCCTTCGCTCATAAGGGCGGGCAACTGGTAGCATATAGATTTTCCGCCACCCGTGGGCATAATAACGAAAGTATCTTTTTTTTCTAAAATGCTGTTTATAATTGCTTCTTGGTCGCCTTTAAAAGTATCGAAACCAAAAAAAGCTTGTAAATTTTCGGCTAATTTGTAATCTATTTGCATTGATAAATTGAATATTGTAATCTATATGATATAAGACTTCAAAATAACATATTTTTGCGACTTACAATAATTTATTTAAAAAAATTAAAAATATTGAAATCGAACCAAGAAATAATAGCCCTTGCAAGGCGCACTTTAAAAATAGAAAGCGAAGCTATTTTGAATTTAGTGGACTTATTAGACAATCAATTTGCCGCTTTGGTAAACCAAATTTATAACCTAAAAGGCCGTGTAGTGATTACTGGAGTGGGTAAAAGTGCCATTATTGCACAAAAAATGGTAGCTACCCTAAACTCAACAGGTACACCTGCTTTGTTTATGCATGCGGCCGATGCCATACACGGAGATTTGGGTATGATACAGGCCAATGACTTAATTATTTGCCTATCAAAAAGTGGAAATACTGCCGAAATTAAAATTTTAATTCCGCTTTTAAAGCAAGGAAACAACAAAATAGCTTGTTTTGTGGGCGATGTAAACTCCTATTTAGCCAAACAATCTGATTTTGTGATCAACACTTTTGTTGCTACCGAGGCTTGCCCACACAATTTAGCACCTACCACAAGTACGGCTGCACAAATGGCTATGGGCGATGCACTCGCAATTTGCCTGCTGGAGTGTAAAGCATTTTCGAGTGCCGATTTTGCAAAATTTCACCCCGGCGGTGCCTTGGGTAAAAAAATGTATTTAAAAGTGAGCGATTTGGTAATACTAAACCAAAAACCCATGGTAGATAGTAGTTGTAAATTACACAATGTAATACTAGAAATTACAAAAAAACGCTTAGGTATAGTAGCCGTGATGAATAAAAAACAACTTGTAGGCGTTATTACCGATGGCGATTTACGCCGTATGATGGAAAAATTTACAACTTTTGAAACCTTGGTAGCCAGTGATATTATGTGCAAAAATCCCAAAACTATACAAAAAAATGAGCTAGCTGTAACCGCTTTGCAAATGATGCAAAAAAATCAAATTACCCAACTTATTGTGATGGAAAATGATAATTTTGAAGGCGTAATACATTTACACGACTTACTTAATGAAGGCATTTTATAAGCCTTAAAAACCATGATTTTAACAACAATAGATACTAAAAAACAATAACCATCTAAAAAAAAATGAAAAATAACCAATACGCCCTTATATTAGCTGGTGGCATAGGCAGCCGATTTTGGCCCGTTAGCCGCACTACTTACCCTAAGCAGTTTTTAGATATTTTAGGTACTGGAAAAAGTTTAATACAAAATACTTATGATAGGTTTACCCAAATTGTACCCAAAGAAAACATATATATATTAACCAACGAAAGTTACTTTGATTTGGTAAACCAGCAAATACCAGGTTTACACCCTAATCAAATTATTGGCGAACCCGTAATGCGAAATACAGCTCCTTGTATTGCTTATGGTTGTTTTAAAATTAAACAGCTTTGCGCTAATGCTACCATTGTTGTTGCCCCCAGCGATCATTTAATTTTAGATACACCAGCATTTATTAGCACTATTAAAACTTCGTTGGCTGTTGCCGAACAAAACGATTGTTTAATTACGCTAGGCATACAACCATCACGCCCCGATACTGGCTATGGCTACATACAATACAATAACGATACGCTAAGCGAAAATTTATTTAAAGTAAAAACATTTACCGAAAAACCTACCTTAGAAATTGCCGAATCGTTTTTACTAAGTGGCGATTTTTTGTGGAATGCTGGGATATTTATATGGTCGGTAAACTCAATTATACATGCTTTTAATACCCACCTACCCGATATTTCGGAAATTTTTACCGAAGGCAATGGCTTGTACAATACCCCATCCGAAAAAGAATTTATACAAGCCTGTTTCCAAAAATGCACCAATATTTCTATTGATTATGGTGTGATGGAAAAAGCGAACAATGTATATGTAATGCCATCTGAATTTGGCTGGAGCGATTTAGGCACTTGGGCTTCTATTTACGAATTAGCCCATAAAGACGATGTAGGCAATGCTGTAATACATCCCGATAATGTGGTGATGATAGAATCGAGCAATTGTATGGTAAACGTACCCAAAGATAAGCTAGTAATTTTACAAGGTTTACACGATTTTATTGTAGTAGAAGCCAATAATACCTTAATGATTTCGCCAAAAGCCAAAGAACAAAGTGTAAAGCAAGTAGTTGCCGATGTTAAAAGTAAGTACGGAAGTAAATATATTTAGCTTTTTTTGTGGATATGCCCCGCCCGTGGTTAGTGGCGCACTAACTACAATGTTTTCGTTTTTGCTGTACCCCAAGTGGTGCTAACAAATGTTTGCTATAAAGCCTAAATAAATAATTATACATAATTTGGTATGCTAGCCTAGTAAGTTTAGCATACCAAATTATATTAGCTCACTACTTGTATAAGTTTAAAATGCTTGCTTGATGTTATTACTACTCGTTTTAAATCGTCAAATGCTAAACTGCCTGCATAATCTTTACCATCAATAATTACTTTGGTGGGTGTAAATGGCAGGCCTATTAGTTTAAGTTCGTAGGTTTCGTAACGTGGTGTAAATAATCCTTCGATTGATTGTTTAATGGTCATCGAAGTTTTATCGCCGTTAACTACAAATTTTTTCTCTAAATAAATATCTTGCTCGTAAGCAAAAGTATCGCCGTGGTCTTCGTAATGAAACGAGTTTACTTCGTAATTGGAATAATAAATTTGGAACAGTAATTCATCAGCTTCAAACTCGTTTACATGTTGCATTACTGGCGACTCGGGTATTACCGAACCTGCTTTTACAAATATGGGCATCGAATCTAACGGAGCGGCCACAGTATGTTCTTGTGCGCCTTCCATGGCTTCGTGAGTCCAATAATTGTACCAAGTACCTGCTGGTAAATATAGCTTGCGGGTGGTGGCACCTTCATCTAAAACTGGGCAAACTAATATTTTATCGCCAAATGTAAATTCGTCTTCGCGGTAATGGTTGCTTGCATTATCCTGCTCGAGCATAATTACTGGGCGTAAAATAGGGAAACCGTATTTGTGGTGTTCCCAAAAGGCTGCGTATATGTAGGGTAATAATCGGTAACGCAGTTCTATAAATTTTTTATTTATGGCCTCTAGTTCGGCACCAAAGCTCCATGGTTCACGCTCGGCAGTATCGCCAGCCGAGTGGGCCCGCATAAATGGCGAAAATACGCCTAATTGTATCCAACGGGTAAATAATTCGCCTGTAGGTTCGCCACTAAAGCCTCCTATATCGGTACCAGCAAATGGAATCCCGGAAACGGAAAGACGTTGCATTTGTAGGCTTCCTAGTTTTAGGTGTTCCCATGTGGCTACGTTATCGCCCGTCCATACACAACTATAACGCTGCAAACCCGAGTAACCAGCCCTAGTTATGGTAAATGGGCGTTTATTTTTTTGTAATAGCTTTAAACCATCGTAGGTGGCCCTTACCATTTGCATACCGTAAACGTTGTGCGCTTTGCGGTGCGAGCCTCGGTAACCATCGTAATCATGGCGTACATCATCAGGAAAAGTACCTGCACCAAATACGGCGGGTTCGTTCATATCGTTCCATACGCCAGCAACGCCTACTTCTACCAATTCTTTAAACAATGTTCCCCACCATTTGCGTACTTCGGGGTTGGTAAAATCAGGAAACTGGCAACGGCCTGGCCATACATGGCCTTCCATAAAATAATCATCGCTACGGCGGCAAAAGTATTTATTATCTTTTCCTTCTTTAAATACCCAATAGTTTTCGTCAACCTTAATACCAGGGTCGATGATTACTACGGTTTTAAAACCATCATCGGATAATTCCTTAATCATTTTTTTGGGATTAGGGAAATATCTTTTATTCCAAGTAAAGCAGCGGTAACCATCCATGTAATCAATATCTAGGTATAGTGCATCGCATGGGATTTTACGGTCTCTAAAGTTTTTTGCTAAATCGTGTAATTTAGATTCGGGATAATAGCTCCAGCGGCATTGGTGGTAACCTAGAGCCCACATTGGTGGTAATTTGTGTGTTCCTGTTAAGGTGTGATAGCGTTTTACCACGTCCATCATGTGTGGGCCGTGTATGTAGTAGTACTGTAATTCGCCTCCATCGGCCCAAAAACTGGTTTTATTTTGGTCTTCGTGGGCAAAATCGAAATGGGTTTTATACGTATTATCAAAAAATATGCCGTAAGCATTGCCTTCTTTTAAACTTAAATAAAAGGGGATACTACGGTACAATGGGTCTTGGTGTTTAGAAAACGAGTAGGTATCGGTATTCCAGTTATGAAAACGCTTGCCACGCAAATTAAAATCGGTGGGTTTATCGCCAAGGCCAAAAAAACTTTCGCCAGTGGTACATTTTTTGGTACAATATACATAGTAGCCACCAAAAGCCGTGTTTTCTTCAAAATGCATGGCTTGGTAATCTTGGTTGGTAATGTTTCCTTGGTTATCGGCAAAGGAGATAAAAAAATCGGCTTTGCTTATCAAGCATTGTACGGTATTGGTAGCTACTTGGTAATGGGTTTCGGTTTCGGTAAAAGTAAATACGGCTACTTTTTGCTCTAGCGATGGTACGGCGTACGAAAACTCTTCTAAAAACACGCTGTTAGGTGCTAGTTTTACCCTAATTATTTCGTCGCTTACTATCCTAATTTGTACGGTTGAGGTGCCATCCGAAAAATAAAATTTATTGGCCTCTTGGCGTACTTCTTTTATGGCATCGAGGTATTTTTTTACAATAGGTTGTATGCCTACAATGGGGTTGTTTAAATGTTGTATATCTTCCAAATCCGCTACCGATAATTCTATATTAGAGGATAAAAATTTTTCTTCTTCGTTCATTGTATATGTGTAATGTCAATAATTTCTATGTAAACTCTGCTTTAAGCAACAATTATAAACATTTATACCTTTAAAAATTATATAATTGTTAAATTGTTAAAAAAAATATCTATTGAGTGATAAAAAAACAAGCATCAATAATATTTATTAGAAAATTGAAAACATAAATTTAACAAGTTGCCAATAATTTATCGCTGTAGTTGTATTTTTTATGGCTATAGGCGTTGGCTTTTTTTTAACCCAAACCTAAGTTTACAATAGTAAAATATAATATGTACCAAAAAAAAAGAAGATACATTAATTATGTATCTTCTTTTTGCTTGGCACTTATAACTGCTAACCATATATGTTATATAAAGTTAAATATGTCGTATTTTTTCATATAAATCAATTACTTTTTTTTGTAAATCAATTACTTCTAAGTTGCGTTCGGCTAATTTTTGGTTGGTTAAATCAAGTTCGGACAAATACTTTTGATCTTCCTCGGGATTGGTAAATGTTAGCATTTGTACTATTGTTAGTTCAAATAGTTTACAAATTTGCTCTAGCCTAGATAGGTTAATATCAGTGATACCTGTTTCTATTTTTGAAAATGCAGGTATTGATATTCCTAACTGGATAGATACATCCTCTTGGCTCCAGCCTTTTTGGTGCCTTAATAATCTTATTTTTTTTCCTAATAATTTCATTATAAATGTTTTAAAAACTTTTAATAAATTAATTTCTGTTATTTTAATCTGAGAAGTGTGCCAGTTAACTGTTTTAAATCTAGGGCATCAAAATTTCCAGATGACATCATTAACAAATTCATGTTTTTTAACGATAAATTAATCAAATAGTTGTACAAACTATGGGAACTAGTTATTAAAATTAAATCTTTTTTATTAAAAGCATCTACTATTTCGCTGTGTGTGAATGGTTTAAGCCCTTTGTGTGCAAATGTCATATTATTCACATAAATAATTGCAGCATCGGCTTGGTTCATTGTATTTTTATATTCGTTTAAAAATTGCTTGTTTAAACTACTAAATGTGTGCAATTCTATACAGGCAATTAATTTTCGGTTGGGGAATTGTTGTTTTACAGCGGCAATGGTGGCTACTAGTTTTGAGGGCGAGTGCGCAAAATCTTTAAAAATGGTGGTATATTTATTTTTACCCATTATTTCTAACCTTCGGGCGGCACCTTTAAAATTGCTTATGGCGGTATAAAAAGCGTTTTCGGGTATTCCTAACTGCATACAGGCCAATTTTGCTGCATTTAGGTTGAGTAGATTATGTTGCCCAAAAATTTCCAGCGACACCTCACTATCGCCGTTAATTAAATAAGTTATACCATTTTTAATTACATACCGAGGTGTGTTATAAGGCAGTAATTGCAAATGAGGATTTTTTTGATTTACTAAGTCATCTACAACTTTATCTTCGGCACAGTAAATAAGTGCTCCATTAGGTTTAATGGTATCAATAAATAAATCAAACTGTTGTATATAATTTTTAAAAGTGGGAAATACATTGATATGGTCCCAAGCTATGCCACTAATAATAGCAATATGAGGTTGGTAGATATGAAATTTAGGCCTTCTATCAATAGGCGATGCTAGGTATTCGTCGCCTTCGATTACAATTATTGGGGCTGTTGAAAGTTTTACCATATTATCAAAGCCTTCAATTTGTGCGCCTACTAAGTAATCAAAATCTTTACCATAATATTTTAAAGTATGCAATATCATTGATGTAATGGTGGTTTTGCCATGGCTACCACCTATTACCACCCGTGTTTTATTTTTTGATTGTGCGTAAATATACTCGGGATACGAGTATATGCGTAAGCCCAGTTGTTGGGCTTTTACAAGCTCGGGGTTATCTATACGGGCATGCATGCCTAGTATAATGGCATTAATATCGGTTGTAATTTTATTGGCATCCCAGCCTTGCTGTGTAGGCAAAAGCTGGTGTTGCTGTAAGCGAGATTTGGAAGGTTCGGTAATTAAATCATCGGAACCAGAAACTGTAAAACCTTTAATTTTTAATGCGATGGCTAGGTTGTGCATGGCCGCACCGCCTATTGCGATAAAGTGAACTCTCAAAACTTTTACTATTAATATTTTACAAATTTAGCTGCCACCCACTCGTTTAAATTTTTATGGTGCAGGTATTGTAGGTTTAACGCTTGGCCAGCTTGGTTTAGCATTTCTAAATCAGGTATTTGGTGAAAACCACTAAAAAATATAATGCCATTATGGTTTAATACTTGGGCGTAGCTTGCTATTTGGTTTAAAAGTATATTGCGGTTAATATTGGCCAGTATAATATCGAACGTTTGCTGTGGGATTTCTTCTTTTGAACCGCACAAAGCCTTAATATTGTTTACACCATTTAAAGCTGCGTTTTCTAATACACTGTGGTAACATACAGGGTCGTTATCAATAGCTACTACTTGCTTGGCACCCATTTTTGATGCTAAAATAGCCAGAATACCTGTGCCACAGCCCATATCTAAAACCGTTTTTTGGGTAAAATCGGTTTCGAGCATGTACTCCATCACCATGGCTGTGGTTTGGTGGTGGCCAGTACCAAAAGCCATTTTAGGGTCGATAACTATCTCATAATCAAAATTATTTAAGCTAGGATGAAACGTTGCCCGCACATGTATTTTATCTTTAATGGCTATGGCTTCGAAATTGCTTTCCCATACTTGGTTCCAGTTTTGGGCGGGTATTAAATTAATTTCGTAGCTAAAAGTACATTCGCCTACATATTTTAACAGGTTATTATCCAGTAAGGCTTGGTCAAATTTATCGGTAACAATGTAGGCTTTAAAGCCCAAGTCGGTTTCTTCAAACGTATCGAAGCCTATTTGCGATAAATCGTTTATCAATAAATCTTGGTAAAAACCTTGGCTATCAATAACCGTAAAAACGAGTTCGTAATAATTCATGCTTTAATTAAATGCCTTAGCTATATCTATAAAATCACGCGATTTTAAAGAAGCACCGCCTATTAGGCCACCATCAATATCGGCTTGGGCAAATAATTCTTCGGCGTTTTTGGGGTTACAGCTGCCGCCATAAAGTATTGATATTTCATCGGCCAAAGCTGCACTATATTGCCAAGCAATTTCTTTACGTATAAAGGCGTGTATTTCTTGTGCTTGCGCTGATGATGCCGTTACACCTGTACCAATAGCCCAAACGGGTTCGTAGGCAATCACTAATTTGACAAAATCTTGTGCGCTTAAATGATAAGTGGCTTGGGCCAATTGGGTTTTTATAATATCAAAATGTGTACCCGCTTCACGCTCTTGCAGGGTTTCGCCAATGCAGTAAATAGGTGTTAAATTATTTTTTAGGGCAATATCTATTTTTGCAGCACATAAAGTATTGCTTTCGGCAAAATATTGCCTACGCTCAGAGTGGCCTATAATTACATACTGTACACCTGCCGATGCCAGCATATCGGCCGATATTTCGCCTGTAAATGCGCCAATTTCGGCTTGGTGGCAATTTTGTGCTCCTAAGGCAACTTTGGTATTGCCTTTGTTTAGCTGTACCAAGCTGTGTAAATGTAGGTATGGGCTACACACTATTACTTGCTGGCTGTTGTGCAATTCATCATTAGCCATGTTTATTACTTCCGAAAATAAAGCCAAGCCATCGCTAAAGTTTTTGTTCATTTTCCAGTTTCCTGCAACAATTTTTTTTCTCATTATATTTATTTTTAAAATCTTCTAAATTTTTCGGTGCTTTCAAATATATGCGCTAAAATAGCTTTTTCATCATCATCAAAAGCCCTATCTCTACGGCTGTAAACCAAATTTGCGGTTTCAAACATTTTAATAAGGCCATATACCTCGTAGCCTTGGGCACCGCCCCACGAAAAATCGGGAACAAAGTTTCGGGGAAAACCTGTACCAAATATATTGGCACTTACGCCTACTACCGTACCTGTATTAAACATGGTATTGATGCTGCATTTGGCATGGTCGGCCATTATAAGGCCGCAAAACTGCATCCCTGTTTTTCTAAAACGTTGGCTTTCGTAATCCCAAAGTTTAACTTCGGCATAATTATTTTTAAGGTTGGAGTTGTTGCTATCGGCACCTATATTACACCATTCGCCTATAACAGCATTGCCCAAGTAACCATC
>RDXP01000071.1 GCA_004292865.1 Sphingobacteriales bacterium | reverse complement strand
TTTTTTGTTGTGTTGGCTCTTTTGCTTTCTACGTTTTTTATAGCAAATGTAAAGTAGATATGCTGCTCCTGCAAATTTGATTGTATTTAATCTAAATTTAAAGGTAAAACAAATTTGTATAAAGCAAGCATTGTTAAGTGGAAAATGGGGTTAGATTGGTAGGTTAAAAATTTTAATCTTTGCTGGTTTTGTTTTTTACTGATAAAGTTATTGTTTTAGTTACGATTAAGCTGCTGTTGCGTGGCACCACAGCATCAAAAAATCTATGAAGCCTTCGCTTTAAGCTAAGGCTTCATAAAAAACTTGCACAAAACTAAACATCTATCCCAAATATTACCTCAGCCAATCCCATTTCATCGGGCGATGCAGGCAGCAAATACGGTACATTCATCTCATCAAATTTATTCCCCGTTGCTTTACCAATGGTTACAATTTTTTGGCCAGGCTCTAGCAAGTTATCGGCAAAGTAAGCTTCCACATTCGATGGGCTGGTAAACACCAATACTTCGGCAAAAGTGGGGGCTAAATCATCTTCTAAAATAGTTTCGTAAACGCTAAGGTCTATTATTTTTGTTTCGGGAGATAAGCCTTTTTGTATGCTGCGTAACGATTCTTTGGCCGATGGAAATAAGATTGATTTTCCGTTGGCTATAGCGGCAAAATCTTGGGCTATATCGGCGGTATCGTTACTTTCGCCAACAAAAGCTACAGTTTTACCCAATTGTTTTAAAGCATCTTCGCTACCACGGCCTATAACGCCAAATTTTATGTCTTTTGGTAAGATAGGTGCTAAAGCAAAAAAATATTCGATGCCGTTTTTACTGCTAAAAAATATCCAATCTAGGTTTCTAAAAATGTACGAATCGAGCTTATGTATGGTAGGTACGGTGCGTATCAGCGACCTTGCTTCTAACGCTATGTTATTTTTAGCCAACGATTTAGCAAAATAACTATTCTCGTTTAACTCACGTGATATAAAAACTTTTTTCGGAAATATACGGTTGGCTATATCAAACTTGGCTACAATTTTTTCGGCCAAGCCTTCGGTGGTTTTTGCTTCCATATATAACCTATCAGGGAATTCGTTGGCCTCATCTGCTTTGCTTGTCCACACTTCAAAAACGTCTTCGTTTTTTTGGCAATAGCAGCCCAATGGTGCATGGCAACCCCCATCGAAAAGGTTGAGTACCTTGCGTTCTACGGCAATAACTTCGGCCACAGCCGCATCATTAATATGTTGTAAAATGTTAAATAAGGTTATGTTATCTTCTTTAATTTGTATGGCCAAAACGCCTTGTGCGGGTGATGGTACCATTTCGGCATTGGGTTCTATAATTTCTTGGTGAAACTCCGAAAGGTCTAAACCTAACCTGGTTATGCCAGCCCTGGCAATTACAATGGCATCGTAATCTTCGTCTCTTAGTTTTTGTATACGTGTGGGTACATTGCCACGTAGGTTTTCTATTTCTAAATCGGGCCTTACGGATAGTAATTGCGCTTGCCTACGGTTTGATGATGTACCTACTACGCCATTATGTTTTATAGCTAATTTTTTAGAAGTATCCACACAATCTTTCAAAATCAAAATCAATTCCGAGGCATCTTCACGCTCGCTTACGGCGGCTATAATTAAACCTTCGGGATTTTTGGTAGGTAAATCTTTGTGCGAGTGTACTGCCAAATCAATTTCGCCCGATAGCAATTGCTCTTCCAGTTCTTGGGTAAAAAAACCTTTGCCTTCTAGCTTATCTAAGCGGAGGTTTAAAATGCTATCTCCTTGGGTTTTAATAATTTTTAGTTCGGCTTCGATGTTAATTTCGGCTAATTTTTCTTTTACAAAGTCGGCCTGCCACAAAGCCAGTTCGCTACCACGGGTGCCAATAATAATTTTTTTATTCACTGTTATTTTTTTTACTCAAAAACCGATACATCAAACAATAAATATTTTAGGTTAATCGCTTTATTTAAAGTAGTTAAATTTTAATAAAACAAATTTAATCAGTTTTTTTAACTTGTTTATTGCGTTAACGATGGCAGCGGCCTGCCTGCGCAGGCAGACCGCTTTTTTATTTATTGCCTTCCCCCTTAGGGGGCTAGGGGGAAGGGTAATAAATAAAAAAATATAGCCCTTCCTTTGTCAGGGTAAACTCCCAGCGTGTTAAAACGCCCAAATAATTTTTCTACTACAAAGTTATCTATCTAAATTATAGGTAAATGTAATTTAATTTCAATCATTATTTACCAAAATATCTTTGGCCATTAACATAGGGATGCTGATGTATTTTTTTTCCATATAGTACATTACTTTTTCTAAAACCTGCCGCGAGGTATTGTCCATCAGGTTTATATCATCGGCAAAAACTGTGTTTAATGCCCTGTGTTTAATTTCTTTAATTTTTTCGGGAACTTCTTTCATCGCTATTTCGATGCGGCGTTGTTTTAATACAGGCCTAAATTCTTTTATGTTTTTTTCGATAATGCTTTCGCCATTAATTAATTCTTGATAACGTTCTTGAATGTTTTTTTCGGCAATATCTTTTAAATCGGCAATTTCAATAAAATTTACTTTATGTTTTGTAAGTATTTCGGGGGCGGTATCGTTGGGTATAGCTAAGTCCACAATTACTTTTTGGTTGGTTTCGCCTTGGAGTAATTGGGTGTATATTTGGGCTGTTAAAATAGGTTCGGTAGCACCTGTACAGGTAATTATCACATCAAAACCTGTATCGAAATTTTTTAGGGTTTGTAAGTCATAAGCGTTTCCGCCAAGGTCATTTGCTAAGTTTTGTGCTTTACTTAAGGTGCGGTTAAATACCGAAAAATTGCTGTACTTATGTTTTTTAAGGTATTTGGCAATATTTTGGTTGGTTTCGCCAGCACCAATAATTAATATGCGAGAGTGGGCAGGCATTTTTAAATCCCGTATTTTGCGGTAAGCCAATGATACTACCGAAATAGGGTTTTTGGCAATATTGGTGTAGGTATAAACCTCTTTGGCTGTTTTTACCACTCGCTCCATAATAAGGCGTAGGTAATCGCCCGTTAGCTTTTTTACCCTACAGGCTTCGTAGGCTTTGCGCACTTGGGCTAATATTTCTTTTTCGCCCACCACTAGGCTTTCGAGCGAGCTTGCTACCCGCATTAAATAATTTAAGGCGTCTTCTTTTTCGTAAACGCAACAATCGGCCACTAAAAGCTCTATTTGCTGGTTGCTAAGGCAATTATTGTGTAAACTATTTAAAAAACAGGTAACAAATTTTTTATCCAAGTGCTGCTCGGCTGTAAACACAAATTCTACACGGTTACAGGTGGCGAGGTAAAACAGCTCGGGAATATCGTATTTTTGTTTTATAAAGCGTAGTTTTTCGTCCAACGTAGCTTCGTTCAAAACAAGGCAACCCAATTGTTTTAAATCAATTTGTTTATGCGTAAAAGCTATAACCTTTAAGTATTTCAAGTAATTGTTTTATCTATTGGGCAAAAGTATATTTACTGGGGTTTAATAATGTCAATCGTTTGTCAATTGCATGTATTTAGAAGGAGTATAAATAAGGCGGTTTTTATCCTTTCCAAGTTTTTAAAACTTGGAAAGGATAAAAAAAAAGTATGTAGTTGGGTATATTCCCTAGCCCTGTACGGTAAATTTAAAATACCAAAAATTAAAGAAACGATATTTATTTTACCTTTACAAAAAGTAATACCCTACAATGTAAGCCGTTTTATTGTAACGTATATTTTTTATATAATAAAGCCAGGGCTAACGCATTTAAGATTTTGGTAAATAACATTTACATACAAAGCTTGTAAAGCTCCGCTTTGTGAATAATTATAAAATTACAGACAATAAAGACGTAACGTTTTGTCACTCTGAACGAAGTGAAGAGTCTAAAAAGCGTGTTTCGAGACTCTTCACTTCGTTCAGAATGACAATTTTTTCAAGAAAACAATTTTACAATTTTTAAATGCTTTTGCCCTGATAATAAAGCGCAACAATAACTTATTTTTAAATAAATAACTTATATTTGTGTAAATAAAAATTCTTAGTAATAAACATATTTTTTTTAAACATAAATTATGAAAGCAAAACTACTTAAACTAACTAGAGGCTTTTTTTTACCCCTATTATCATTCCTTGCGGTAAACGCAATTGCCCAAATACGAGCTTACGAAAATTTTGAATATTTGGTTGGTACAGACTACCAAGGCGTAGCGGGTAGCGGTGTGGGTTGGGCTGGACCTTGGAGTGGACAAAAGGGTGGAACTTCCCCTGGTAGTGGCTTTCACAAAATAGTTGCTGGTAATTTAGAAGGAGAAATAGGTGCAACGGGCACAATGGGCGGTCAGTGGGTAGATTCTTACCGAGACTTAGCTACCCCCTACGTTAATAATGCTGGCAACGTAGCTTGGATAGGTTTTACGTATAAAAGTGGTAGTTATGGAGGGTATTCTGGGGCCGCTTTTTTTTCTGACAATGTGGAAAATCTTTATGTGGGTAATATCTACAATTTTGCAGGTATTGGTTATTGCTATCAAGACGCAGCTTGTGAGGGTCAGACCGGTGACGCATTAGCTAGCACATTAACAGGCGATGTTG
>RDXP01000070.1 GCA_004292865.1 Sphingobacteriales bacterium | reverse complement strand
GCAAAGGAAAAACGCAAAGAACACAAAGCTGCTTGTAAGCACCATCTTAAATAAAAAAGATAAAAAACCACTTCATTATTTACCTCCGAAACTTTAGTTATTAGTATAAACGCCTGTAAAATAGCACATAAAATTTATTGTGTTGCTCATTTGCAAAAAATATAAATCAATAATTTATCTCCCCAAAAACTAGGTTTAAAAAATAGGGCTGATTTTAATATAATATTTTACTTTTGTTTATATCATTACAATAACCGTAGAAACTTAAAATAGTACATTTTTTTTACATTATAGTAGGCAATATAACCTGTTTAACTTATTAACATTTAATAACCAATGACCTTAGAAACTTCCATCCAAAACAAAATAAATACTTGGCTAACTGGCAATTACGATACAGATACCAAACACGAAATTCAAAAACTAATTGATACCCATGCAGCTACCGAACTTATAGATGCTTTTTATAAAGATTTAGAATTTGGTACCGGTGGCCTGCGTGGCATAATGGGTGCAGGCAGTAACCGCATTAATAAATACACTATTGGTACGGCAACACAGGGTTTATGCAATTTTTTAAAGGCCAAATATCCCACCCAAAAAATAAAAGTAGCCATTGCGCATGATAGCCGCAACCAGTCGGATTTTATTGCCCGCACTACCGCCGAGGTTTTTTCGGCAAACGATATTTACGTTTACTTTTTTAAAGCACTAAGGCCTACGCCATTATTATCGTTTGCGGTGCGTGAGCTAGGTTGCCAAAGTGGCGTGGTTATTACGGCATCGCACAATCCTAAAGAGTACAATGGTTATAAGGCTTACGCCGAAGATGGTGGCCAATTTGTTGCGCCAGATGATAAAGCTGTGATGGACGAAGTGGGTAAAATTTCCAATATTAATGATGTTAATTTTAATACTATTGAAGATAATATTGAACTTATTGGCGAAGATATTGATAAACTTTATTTGGATAAAATGGCCTCGCTTTCGGTATCGCCTGATGCCATAAAAAACCAACACGACTTAAAAATAGTGTTTTCGCCCATACACGGAACTGGTATTACACTAGTGCCCAAAGCGTTAGAAATGTTTGGTTTTACTAACGTGATTTTGGTTAACGAGCAAATTATACCCGATGGCAACTTCCCTACCGTAATATACCCCAACCCCGAAGAAAAAGAAGCCCTAACCCTTGCGCTAAAAAAAGCCCAAGAAACCAATGCCGATTTAGTACTAGCCACCGACCCCGATGCCGACCGTGTAGGCATAGCTGTAAAAAACCTTAACGGAGATTTTGAATTGTTAAACGGCAACCAAACAGGTAGCCTGCTGGTAAATTATATGCTAAGTGCCTGGGAAAAAGAAGGTAAATTTACAGGTAACGAATACATTGTAAAAACCATTGTAACCAGTTATTTGATTGATAAAATTGCCGAAGCTAAAAAAGTTACTT
Organism: Sphingobacteriales bacterium; assembly: GCA_004292865.1. Classification (GTDB taxonomy): domain Bacteria; phylum Bacteroidota; class Bacteroidia; order Sphingobacteriales; family Sphingobacteriaceae; genus Pseudopedobacter. The sequence goes on along the minus strand of RDXP01000070.1, from coordinate 3,221 downwards.
GCTACAACACCTTAACGGGCTTTAAATTTATTGGCCAAATAATGACAGAACTACAAGGCAAAAAAACTTTTATTGTAGGTGGCGAAGAAAGTTATGGCTATTTGGTGGGCGATTTTGTACGTGATAAAGATGCTGTAGTTTCGTGTGCTTTTATTGCCGAAATGACCGCTTTTTACAAAAACCAAGGCAGCAGCCTTTACGAAGCCTTAATTGATATGTATTTGGAATATGGTTTTTATAAAGAAAAACTGGTATCGATAACCAAAAAAGGGAAAACAGGTGCCGAAGAAATTGTAGCCATGATGGAACGTTTTAGAAACAACCCACCTGCAAGCCTAGGAGGCGCAAAAGTGATTACGCTAAAAGATTACACTTTGCAAAAAGAAACCAATTTACTAACAGGACAAGTAACCGATATTGAACTACCTAAATCAGATGTATTACAGTTTATTACCGAAGACGGCAGCATTATATCGGCAAGGCCAAGTGGCACCGAACCTAAAATTAAATTTTATTGTAGCGTAAATACAGTGCTAGCAAGTAAAAATGCTTTTGCCGAAACCGAACAACGGTTAGAAGAAAAAATAGGGAATATTATGGAGGATTTGGCTGTATAGGTATAAAACACAACTTTAAAATATAAATAGTAGCTGGCGAAACAAGTAAAAGATTAACTTTCACAGTTTTTTTAGGTACTACGTTAGTGGTAAGTGTTACAGCGGTAGGAGAACTTTGGGCAATATCAAAAACAATTGCAATCCAAAGTGCAAATATTTTATTAGCTATATGCAGGGTAGTTTTTTTGCATCAAAATTTCGGCAACATCGGCTAGGCGATTAGCGTAGCCAAATTCGTTATCGTACCAGCCTACCACTTTTACCAAGCCACCTACTATAGACGTTAATTGTGCATCAAATATGCATGAGTGTGGGTTATCAATAATATCAACAGATACAATGGGGTCTTCGGTATATTGTAAAATACCTTTCAAATTTGTTTCGGCGGCTATTTTAAAAGCTAAATTTATTTGGGCAACTGTAGTGGGAGGGGTTTTAAGAATACAGGTAAAATCGGTTAACGAGCCATTTAAAACAGGTACACGTATGCCCGCTCCGCCCAAGCGACCTGTTAAATGTGGAAAAATATGTGTTATAGCTTTCGCCGCACCTGTGGTAGTAGGTATAATTGAAGCCGAAGCAGCCCTAGCTCGGCGTAAATCACGGTGTGGGGCATCATGTAGGTTTTGGTCGCCCGTCATCGAGTGTACAGTGGTAATATAACCGTCTTTAATTTTCCAATTATCATCTAAAATTTTTACCAATGGGGCTACGTTATTTGTAGTACACGATGCGTTCGAAATTATAGGTAACTGCCAATTAAAGTTTTGGTTATTAATGCCCAATACAACGGTTGGGATATTTTTATCGGGCGATGGTGCGCTAAGCAATACCTGCTTTGCACCAGCTATAATATGTTTTTGGGCATTTAGGTTATCTAAAAATTTACCCGTGGCTTCAATTACTAAATCAATATTTTTGTTTTTCCAGGGCAAGTTTTCGGGCTTCGATTCCGAAAAAACTTCAATAATTTTTTGATTAATAATCAGCGAATGATTGTCGAAACTAATAGCTCCTTTAAAGTTACCGTGGATGCTATCGTACTTAAACAAATGTGCTAAGGTTGCGGTATCGCTTACATCGTTTATGGCTACTACAGTAATATTATGCCTTGTTAAAAGCGTACGTAACACCATTCTACCTATCCTACCAAAACCATTAATTGCAATTCTCATATGGCAAAATTAGAATATTAAAAACATAAATTACAGGAATGTAAATTTGTTTATTTTATAAAAGTAAAAATGATTCGAGTATTTTTAAAGCCCACTACATTTTTTAAGAAACAATTTGCTTACGATTATAGGTAAATAGGTTTCGTAAATAATAAATGGGTATGCCTAGCAATACAATAATTAAACCTTTGCCACAAGTATCGGTTTTATAAATTATTAAAACTACGCATATTGCACCAGCCATAATTATGTATAATGCGGGTAGTATTGGGTAGCCAAAGGCTTTGTAGGGGCGTGGCCAAGTGGGGCGAGTTTTTCGTAAAATAAAAATCCCAGCAATGGTAATTATATAAAACAACAAGGCGGCAAAGGTGCAGTAATCTAACAAATCGCCATAAGTGCCCGATAAGCATAAAACCGATGCCCATACAGCTTGAATAATTAGGGCAAAACCTGGTACGCTATTTTTATTTAATTGGGTTGCTTTTTTTAAGAAAACGCCATCGTGGGCCATGGCGTAAAACAAACGAGAGCCCGATAAAATTAAACCATTATTGCACCCGAATGTGGATACTATAATTAATAAAGCCATAATTTTTACGGCCAAGCTGCCAAAAATTACAGATGCGGCTGCCGTACCTACACGGTCTAATGAGGCAAACATGATGCCTCGTTGTAAAACATTTATACCTTCGGGGATGCCTTTTACAGGAAGTAACATCATGTAGGCAACGTTGGCCAATATGTACAAAACGGTAACTATTAAAGTACCAAAAAATAAACTCAAAGGAATATTTCGTTCGGGGTGTTTTACCTCGCCAGCGGTGTAAGTAATATTATTCCACGCATCCGACGAAAAAAGCGAACCTACCATTGCACCGCCAATAGCACCAAATAAAACGGTACCGCTCAATAAAGTTTTGGTAATACTGCCATCGGGGTTTTTAATGGTTTGGTAAGGTATCCATAAATTATCCATATTAGCTTTAAAGGCATCGCTATTATAGCCTACATAAATGCCCAAAACAATTAAGCCTAATAATGCCAAAATTTTGGCAAGGGTAAATACGGTTTGTACTATTTTGGCATTTTTTACTCCTTTTAGGTTTATAATGGTAAGCAAACTTATTAATGCAAGTGCCAGTACTTGTGTGTAGTTTATATTAAAACTGCCTATCGAAAATAAAATATTTTTTTCGTTGAAAAAAGGGATTAGTTCGGCAGTGTATTTGGCAAAAGCAATGGCCACAGCGGCAATAATGCCAGTTTGTATTACGGTAAAGCTTGTCCAGCCAAATAAAAATGCGATAAGCTGGTTGTAGGCTTCTTTTATATACACATATTGGCCGCCTGCTTTAGGCATCATGGCGGCTAGTTCGCCGTAGCTAAGTGCAGCTATTAATGTTAAAACACCTGTAAATAACCATAT
>RDXP01000216.1 GCA_004292865.1 Sphingobacteriales bacterium | reverse complement strand
ACATGTATTGGGGTTTGAGATAAAAATTATTTGATTTATACACAACTTATTGTAAAGTTTTTATTTTTGATTTATGCCAGCAATAGTGCATTTTAAATTAAGGCAAACACTATTCAGCAATTTTTTGTTTATTTGCACACATATTTTTTTAAGTGATGGCTTGGTTTAAAAGAGATACAAAAGGAATAGTTACTTCTACGGAAGATAAAAAAGAAGCACCTGATGGCGTATGGAATAAATGCCCTAGCTGTAAAAAAGCATTGCATTATGCCGATCAGGTTGAGAATAAATACGTTTGCCAATATTGCAATTACCATTTACGGATAGGTTCTAAAGAATATTTCGAAGTATTATTTGATAATAATGCCTTTGTAGAGTTATTTGGAAATTTAACATCGGGCGACCCCATAAATTTTACAGATAGTAAAAGCTACCCCGACCGCTTAGACGAAAGTTATAAAAAAACAGGTTTAAAAGATGCCATAAGGGCGGCCACAGGCAAAATTGAGGACCAAGATGTGGTAATAGCCTGTATGGATTTTAAGTTTATTGGCGGCTCGATGGGTTCGGTAGTGGGCGAAAAAATTGCCCGTTCTATTGATTATAGTTTAAAGCACAAAATCCCTTTTATCATGATTTCTAAATCGGGTGGTGCCCGTATGATGGAAGCTGCGTTTTCGCTAATGCAAATGGCCAAAACATCGGCCAAATTGGCTTTATTATCTCAAGCAAAAATACCCTACATTTCTTTACTTACCGACCCTACCACAGGCGGCGTTACCGCTTCGTATGCCATGCTGGGCGATATTAACATTGCCGAACCAGGTGCATTAATAGGCTTTGCTGGGCCAAGGGTTATTAAAGAAACTATTAAAAAAGATTTGCCTAAGGGCTTTCAAACTTCGGAATTTGTACTCGAACATGGTTTTTTAGATTTTATTGTAGATAGGCGAGAAATGAAAGCCAAATTAGCCTCTTTTATTAGAATGGTAAGTTAGTTTATTTTGGGCGTTCCCTAAGGGGCGAGCTTTCCGCTAACTTGCCTGCCGTTAAGGTAGGTAGTCCTCAAAAAGCTACGTTGCTCTTCGCTTTTTTGCGGGCTAACCGCTTCCTGCCGGCTGGTAGGCGGGCAATTCCTAAC
>RDXP01000069.1 GCA_004292865.1 Sphingobacteriales bacterium | reverse complement strand
GGTGAGGTATTTTATCATAACAATGGGATTATGGTTTTTATTGTTTTTGAAGTGGTGTATTTTTTTAATTACTCACTTAATATTTAATTTTATTCATATTCGAGATCAGTAAAAGGGTTCAATTTTTCTTTTGGGTTGGCTTTGCAAGCTCTTTTAAAAACTTTGGTATGTGCCGTTGCTTGTGCGGTTTTTAAATGTGCTTGTAAAATGCGTTGGTTATTCTGTTTTATCATTTCGTCTTTATGTTTGTCATTTATCTTTTAAGGTTTCTGCTTCTGCCAATAAGTAAAGTGCATACGCTTTTGGTTTTAGTCTTTCGCTGGCAAAATATATTGGCGTTTTATATCGAGTGCTTGTTTTTCTAGTTTTTAAAAGTAAAAGTATTTTTATTACTCGTTCAAAACCCGATGATAGAAGTTGTAGAGGAACATGATTATTTGAAATTGAAGAGGTTTGTTCATTTAAGTTTTTTAGTCCTACTGTTATGAGTTTGAATGACGCTTCAATTTCTTCAGTAATAGCTACTATTTTTTCAACTTCGTGTGCTTTTTTCATTTTCAACTTATCTTTTTTTCGGCTTCTCTTTTGTAAACAGGTCTGCCGTGTATTTTTCGTAAAGCTCAAATAAAAACTCCATACGGTTGGCTTCGCTGGTAAAAGGTTGTGGGCGGTAGGCTAAGTCAACAGCTTTGTCTAATTCAATGTGGGCTTTTGTTAATGCTGGGGGTGTTTTACCAATATCGTACAATTTACCTAATGAAGTATTTATGATTTTATTTCGTATTTCTAAAATAGTTTCAATTTTCTGCATTATTTTTTCAATATGAGTTTGGCTTGGGTGTGCAGGCCAAGGGAAATTATTATACACAACTTCATTAGAATACCTAAAATCTCCTTTCAATCTTCCACATACAGCTTTTACCCAAGCTATATGCATACTTGATTGCATAACCCCAAGATGAAATAATGTTGCGTTTTCTATAACGCTTCCAGTGTTATTTGAAATTACTAATTTATTAAAAAACCCCATTGGAATTATATTTCTGTTTTCAGATGATGTTAAAGGAATAAAAATATAATCGGCCTTTGGCTGTCTAATTTCGCCAAAAAGCATTGGGTATTTTGCTAGTTTTTGAGTTGCCTCTCGAGTACTTTTTTCTCGGTGTTTTAATACATTGGCAATTCTGTTTTTCAATTCCAAACTTTTTGCAACATCATTAACATCATAATCAATTGCCATCCACAAGCACCATTTTTTTATATTATTGAGGTATTCTTTAGCACTTATTAATGGTTTAATGTATTTTTCTATTACCTTATCTTTAGCACAAATTATATTTTTTTCATCGTCATTTAGCAATAAAAAACCGCCATCGTTGGGCATACTGCCAAAAGATATTTCGGGTACGTTACAAATTGGTTTTCTTCTTTTTGGGATCAATATATCCTTAGCATCTACCAAATAAGGATTAATATTTTTTGCTTTTATTTCGTGGGCTTCGCCTTTAATGTTTTCGTAATCAAAAATAATTTTATTTGGGGTATCAAAATTTGCAAAACCAATTATTACACAAAATACTGCTGCATTACCTTTTGCTTCGTTGCTCCATTTAAAAGTGCGGTGGGCAAAATGGATTTTAATTTTGTATTTGTTCAACATTTGCCCCCAAAGAATGCTGGTTTGCTCGCCTTGTACAATAGAATTTGTAGAAACAAATGCAACTTTAATTTTTGTGTTTTGTATGTATTTTGCCGCTTTAATATACCAAGCGGTTACATAATCTAAAATACCAGCACCTTGTATGTTATCAAACTCCTTTACAACCGAATTGCGTTGCGATTGTGCCATAATTTTAGACCCTATAAAAGGTGGATTACCTAAAATATAATCAAAATTTGTATCGGGTTTAGTTTCCGAAAACTCATCTACAATTTTATAATGGTCAACCAATAAATTTACTTTACCATATTTAACAATAGGCTCTTGCACCATCGAACTCACTATTATTTCTGCATCATAAGCATTTATTTTTATGGTATTTTCTTCTGTTAATAAGCTGTTCCAATTGGTTTTTAAGGCATCGCCGTGTACAATTTTTGCAGATTTTACTAGCGGAATTCTAAAAAGTTTTTCGCCAGTTTCTATGCTGCAATGCAAATTCATTTGATGGTCTATCAACCACATTGCCACTTCTGCAATTCTAGCAGGAAACTCTTCGTACTCTATGCCGTAAAATTTATCAACGTTAACTTTAAAAAACAAGGATATATCAATAAACTCCATTTGATGAATTCGCTTATTAAGCTTGTTCAAAGTTTTTAAAACTTGTAATTCTAAAAGCCTTATTTCTCTATAAGTAATAATTAAAAAATTGCCACAACCACAAGCTGGGTCCAAAAAACGAAGGGAAGAAATTTTATTGTGAAAGTGTGTGAGTTTTTTTGGGTCATTGTTTACTTTCTCAAACTCGGCCCAAAGCTCATCCAAAAAAAGTGGTTTAATTAATTTTAAGATATTGGTTTCGCTGGTATAATGTGCGCCCAAGTTTCTGCGTTCTTTGGGGTTCATTGCACTTTGAAACATCGAGCCAAATATGGCTGGCGATATTTTGCTCCAATCCATATAGCAACAATCCAATAAAGCTTGGCGCATTTTAGCATCAAAACTTGCTGTTGGTAATATTTCCTCAAAAAGTTTCCCGTTTACATACGGAAAATCAATTAATTGCTCGTCAAGATTTTTAAAGCGTTTTTCTTTTGGGGTGTTCAATACTTGAAAAACTTCTTGCAATTTTGCGGCAAGGTCGCTGCCGTCTTCGGTGGTTCGTTGTTCTACATATTCTTGAAACTGTTGTTTGTTAAAAATGGTAGTATCTTCGGCAAACAATAAAAACAGAATACGAACCAAGTAAACTTCTAACGGATGGCCTTTATAGCCAATTTCTTCTAACCTATCGTGAAGCTTACCCATCAACTCGGCAGCTTTAATGTTTGCAGGGTCTTGTGCTGCGTAAATCTTTTTAGGATAGCCTAATAGCTGGCCAAATTGATTTACATTCTTATACAAATCATTTAATTTAAACGCTACGGTTTTATCTTCTTCAAGGTCGTAAAGTATAAAGTTTTCGAAATCGCAAACGAGAATATATTTCGGTAATTCGTGTTGTTTTAGCCCGTGTGTGTAGTCTTTGGCTTGTTGGTAGGCTTTGTCGAGGTTTTTGCCTCTACTTTTCATTTCAATTAAAATGGTGCCTTTCCAAAGCAAGTCAATGTAACCGTCTCCCCCTTTATTTCCCCCGATGGGGGACGGTTTAAGCATTTTTACTCTGTGTTCAAAGGTCGAAACACGTTTACTGCTTATGCCAAAAACGTTAAAAAATTCCACTAAAAATGGTTTTGCGTCTGCTTCTTCATTTGAAGTGTGAGCCCATTCCTTTGAGAAATTTAATGCTCTATCTTTTATTTCGTTCCAGCTTAATGCCATTCTTAAATTGTCAGGTTGCTAAGATAATTATTTAAAATCCCAATATCATTAGGTGCGGTGGTAAAACCAAATTGTTTTTTTTGCAGGCTAAAAAGTAATACTTTAATGAAAAAGCATCACACTTGGCAATTCTATTTTTTTACCATCGGTACCTTTAATAAATACTTGTAAAATACTACCTGGGCCAACATCAAAATAAGCCACTTTAATTTTATGTAAGCCTTTTTTTAGGTTGGCTCCTGCCGATTGCAGAAACCTAGCGTGTTTTAAATCGTTGTCTATCAGTAAATCATCGTCAATATACAGTTTGCTACCGTCATCGCTATTTAGGCCAAACTCAAAAACGGCATCTTCGTTTACATTTACATATCCCTCGAAAATTACGCCATACTCGCGGGCTTTATTGGGTATTTTATTGATAGAAATACTGGCTACGCAACCTTTATTGGTAGCGTTGCAGGTATCAATTTCGGTGGTGAGTTTAAAAAGTTTGGGTACATAATAAAATTTTATGCCCGCTTCGTGGGGGATGCTATCGTTTATAGCTTCGTAAGGTTTTTGGTTGATGAGCCAAGTGGTAGTTATTGCACTTTGCTTGCCACTGGGGGTTATTACCACACTTTTTACCGCTCGCTTTTCGCCGAAAGGCACAAAAACTTTTATAGGTTGGTTGTACAAAGGGGTGGTTTGGTTAGGCGTATAACCATCAATGGTATAATATATTTTGGCACCATTTACCGATGGTTGCCAATTAAAAACATAATTATCGGTAACATTTATGCTGGTATCTTTTGCACCAATGGCGGTAGGTACACGGTACAGCATTTCGGTTTTATCTATCCAACTTAAATGCAGGGGCAGGCGTTGTTGGTTAAAGTTGGTGTAGTTTTTGTTTTCGGTGGCTGTCCAAGCGGTTTCGGCCAAAGCCAACAAACGAGGCAGCAACATATATTCTACTTTGGCGGTGGTGGGCATATATTCTGTCCACATATTGGCTTGTACGCCAATAATATAAGGTTTATATTCGTCGGCAAGGGTTTCGGGTGTGGGGTTGTAGGCATAAATTTTTTGTATCCTACCATCGCCACCAATACTTACAGGTTCTTGGTCGCTTCGGCCTTGGGTATGGTCCAAATACAAACCCAAAGTGCTGGGGCACATAATGGCATTGTGCTTTTGCTTGGCTGCGGCAATACCGCCTTGTATGCCCTGCCACGACATTACGGTTGCGTTTGGTGCCAAGCCGCC
>RDXP01000215.1 GCA_004292865.1 Sphingobacteriales bacterium | reverse complement strand
AAAGGCACCATAGACAATTTGGTTACCAAAAGCATGGTTATTAAAAGCGGCAGCACATTGGTTGATGGAGATATTGCACTGCGTGGCCTGCCAGACATAGATAATACATTTATTGATTTTAAAAGCAATATCCTTGTTACCAACTATACTGATTTAATAACCATTGTACCTGTATTAAAAAATGTAACACAGCCTAAATTAAACAGATTGGGCAACATTACCTTTAAAGGAAACTTTACCGGCTTTATAAACGACTTTGTTACTTATGGCAGTATTAACACAGGCATGGGAAGTTTAATAGCCGATGTTAATATGAAATTACCCGAAGGGAAAACTCCCACGTATTCAGGCAAAATATCATCCCCGGGTTTTAACCTTGGCAATTTTATTGGCAGTGGCGATGTTGGTAAAATTGCATTAGACGGCAATGTAACCGGCAGCGGTTTTTCATTGAAAGATTTGCAGGCCAGTTTTCGTGGCAATGTTAAAGAGTTGTACTTCTCCGGTTATAATTACAGTAATATTATTATTGATGGTAAGTTTAATAAAAAATTATTCAGCGGCAGCGGCAGTATAAATGACCCCAATTTAAAGCTAGATAATTTTAATGGCTCCATTGACTTTACAGGTAAAAACCCTGCATTTAATTTTGATGCACCATCTTATATTAATTGTATATTTGTTTGCTCTAAACACGCACATTCGGCAATGGAGAATTTAAAAAAGTTTCCCAGGATTACACCCCTGTTCCAAGAGGAGGGAGAGGGCAAGGAACAGGAAGGGAGGGAGATAAATTCTACAACATTTACTTAAAATTCAAAAGTTTCTGTAAGGAACCATAGCGCTTCCAAGTGGTGATTTTTATGTCCAAAATGAACTAAATCTCACCTACGGGCATCTGTCATGCAAACAAATTTTTTTAGGCTCGCTAGCGCTCGCCATGTTAGCCCTCCCCGAAATTTTTTCCTAAATACGCCACTGCGTGTTTTGTACAATTTATATTGATGACCTCTAGTAACAACTGCTGGACTAAACGCGAAAAAATCAGTGAAATTTAAGTCGACTAAACCAAATAAAATGTTGTAGCACATGATAAGATTGTTATGAAGACGTCGTACTCCATGTGTATTTAGTTCGAGTCCGATAAGTCTATC
>RDXP01000145.1 GCA_004292865.1 Sphingobacteriales bacterium | reverse complement strand
GTTGATTTATGTTTTAAAAGATGGGAAATATATTGGCTCTCGTCCTTTTATTGTAGAGTCCGAAATACAATCGCCCACCTTCCCCGAATTAAAATTTGAAGTGGATAAAATTTTTTAGACTTCCCAAGTTTTTAAAACTTAAAAAGTCTTGGAAAAATTTAAAAAAACCTACTATTCTTTACCGCAAAGGTTAGCAAACTATTGCTGCCCGTTAGTTGCAGCTTTTTAGAAATATTGTTCCTATGGTTTTCTATAGTTTTAATACTTACAAACAAGGTATCGGCAATTTGCTTACTGGTTTTATTTTGGGCTATGTGTTTTAATACCAAGCATTCGGTTTTGGTTAAAGTGGCTAAAATTTCGTTTTTATCTTCGGTTTGGTTTAAAATACTAGGGTCCGATAGGTAAATATTATTTGCTAAAACATTTTTAATAGCGTTGGTTAATTCGTTTACAGCATCGTCTTTAAACACAAAACCATCAATACCTTTAGCAATAACCGATCGTATAATATCAGGTTCTTTATGCATAGTAAGTATAATCACTTTTAAGGTAAGTTTAATAACTTTTAAGTTTTCGCTTAGTTTAATCCCATTTATTACAGGCATATCTAAATCTAATATGGCAATATCAGGGTTTATAATGGTAAAGTTTTTTAAGGCCTCCACCGATGAAGTGTAAGCAAAAATTGTAGCTGTTTTTAATTCGTCTTGCAGTATTTCTACCAATCCTTTCAAAAAGATAGGATGGTCATCAACCACCATAATTGTTAATTTATTTTTCATTTTTAATAGGAATTATAACCGTAATAGCTGTGCCTTTATACAAGTAAGATTTAATAGTAATTATACCTTTTAAAATATTTACTCGTTCTTTTATACCCGAAAGCCCGTTTCCTATGCCCGATGCAATTTTTAATTTAGTATCAAAGCCAATACCATTATCTTTAACATATAGCTTAAGTTGGCTAGCCGTTTTTTCGATTACAACCGTGGCGTGGGTTGCTTTGGCGTGTTTAAGTAAATTGTTAAGCAGTTCTTGCAGTATTCTATAAAAATTAATTTCTGTATCTTTTGGCAAAACATCATCAATACCTTCCTCAAAAACAAGCTTAATAATTACGCTGGTTGATTTTTGTATTTTATCAATCATTAATTTAATTGATGCTGTAATGCCAATGGTATCCAAAGTTGAAGGCCTTAAATCTTGTGCAATAGTTCTAATTTCGTCTAGCGTTTCGGATGTTATAGCTGCCAATCCGTTTAATACCTCGGTATGTGTGGGTAACATATCTTTTTTAAGCAGTAAAAGTATGCGGTTTCTTATTACCAGTAAATTTTGCCCTATACTATCGTGAAACTCGTGAGCCATACGTTTGCGTTCGGTTTCTAGCGTAAATATTAACGATTGCGAATGCAAAGCCGAAGATGTTAAAAGCGATTGTTGAAGCCTCGATTTTTCTTTAATAATTAATTTTAAACGCTTAGCCAATGCAAACGTTTGTATAAATATTTGAGGTAAAATCATAAAATACAATACATGCTGTGTTATAAAACTTATAGGCAGTAAACCCGCAAAATAAAACTGTGTTATGGTGCCAAACACAATTAAAAATATAACCGAAGTAAGTTGGGTTAAAAAATATTGCTTTTCTTTTTTTTGGATGTATAATACGCAAGTTAAAAGCAAAAATGCCTCGGCGGTTAACGTAATAAGGTTAAGTAAAATATAAATTTTAAATCCTACGGGATGCCAAAAAGAGATGGCTAGCTGTAATAATAAAACAACATTAATTAACTTAAAAAAAATGTTTAAAACAGTATCGTATTTTTTAATGTTTAAAAACTCTGAAACATAAAAATTGGTACTTATAAAGCTAGCTATAAAGCCTATTGCTACAAGTTCATTGTTCCAATATATAGAATTTGTGAAAATAAAAAGTTTTATAAAACCATCAAAACTAAAAATGATACTCCACCCAAATACATTAAATGCTACAAAATATAAATATAATTTTTGGCCTGTACTTATAAAAAAAACTAAATTTATAACAATAATAAAAAATATAATACCATATATTAAACCAGTAATTAATACAGTTTTTAACTTAAAAACATCGTAAACACGTGGGTAAATACTTAAAGGTAAAACTATGGGCTGCCCATTACCAATAACTTGTAAATATAATGTTGTTGTTTTTGCTGCTGTTGTTTTAAAATTAAAGTTTAAAAAACGCTCGGTACTAGCAAAACCCTCACCTATATAGGTTTTTGTGTAAATATTTCCGTTTAAAATATAAACCGCAATGGAGTCAGGTGTTATCGTGGCAATGTGTAATTTATAGTTTTCTAAAGGTGCTGCATTGGTAATTTCTATTTTTAACCAGTGTACCTTATTGCTAACGCCAAAGTTTAAGGTATTGATATTGTTAACTTTAGTAAAGTTATTGTTTTTTAAAACTGTTGCTAAGTTTATATCTTTATTTGATGTTTCAAAACTATATACCTTAAAGCTAACACTTTGCTGATACGAAAAAACCAACAGCGGAAATATAAGTAGCCAAAACAAATATAAAAATCTCATTTTGTAAAAATAAGGTATAAGCAGGCTATTAAAAATAGGTACTGTTATTCATTTTTACAAAAAAGAGTATTCGGTAAATTTTAGTTTTATTTATTACGGTTAGTACTTTCAACTGGCTTTGCACTCATTGCGTTAATTTTTTATAAAAACAATTTAAGAAACCATGGCCAGCCCCGCCACCAGCCTATTATTAACCCTAACTAAAGTTTCGGAGGTAAGTATTGAAGTGTTTTTTTATCATTGTTTATTTACCAATGGTGCTTACAACCAGCTTTGTGTTCTTTGCGCTTTTCCTTTGAAAACATTGCAGTAAAAATATATCATAAAGAACACAAAGATTTACGCAAATCCTATTGCTTTTATACCCAGCTAATTTTATAAATACGCTGCACTATAAGTATATTTATAGGCTTTACTTCTTCCGAAAGTTTATACCCTAATAAGGTTGTTTAATTAAAAAAAAATGTAACCAATAGGTTTTGCTTATATATCGAACAAAAAAAAACACCATATTGCATAAAATTATAAATCAACAGTAAAATTTTACATAATTTCTATAAAAAAACAATATAATTAAATTTTTACATACTTTTATTTGTTTTATTGAGTAATTTATACATATCTTTTCAAAAAATTATAAAAATTATAAAAAATTGTGTTTAAAATATGAATTCAACCGAATTATTTAGCGCATATCCAACAGATAGCAAAGTGTGGGATGAAATGTTTTCGCCTACCGAAGTGCGAGAACCCTACAAGCGTATATTACAGTTTTTAAAACAATTATCGGCCGATGAGTTAACCAAAAAAGAGGAAATGGCTCGCCGATTGTTTATGAGCCAAGGCGTTACGTTTACCGTATATTCTAGTGGCGAAGGCATCGAAAAAATTTTTCCATTTGATATTATTCCACGTATTATTACCGCTAGCGAATGGGCGTATATTGAAACAGGTATTAAGCAACGGTTAAAAGCATTAAATTTATTTTTAAACGATATCTACTCCAACCAATTTATCCTAAAAGATAAAATTATACCTATTGATATGATATACTCATGCGAACATTATTTGCGTGAGATGCATAACCTTAAAGTACCACACAATATTTTTGTACACATATCGGGTATTGATATTATTCGGGATTCGGACGGTACATTTTATGTACTTGAAGATAACCTACGCACCCCATCGGGCGTATCGTACATGCTCGAAAACCGAGAAATTACCAAACGGATATTTCCAGATTTGCTGCCTCAAAACTTTGTAAAACCAGTAATAAATTACCCGCAAATATTATATAAAAACCTAGCTGCTTTATCGCCTAGGCATAATAGTAACCCTAATATTGTAATGCTTACACCAGGTATTTTTAACTCGGCTTATTTTGAACACTCTACCCTTGCCCGCCTTATGGGTATAGAATTGGTAGAAGGCCGAGACCTAGTAGTAGATAACCACCGTGTATTTATGAAAACCACCAAAGGCCTACAAAGGGTAGATGTAATTTACCGCCGGGTAGATGATGAATTTTTAGACCCCTTGGCCTTTAATACCGATAGTATGCTGGGCGTAGCTGGCCTAATGTCGGCCTACCGCAAAGGGCATGTGGCCATTGTAAATGCCCCAGGTAATGGCGTTGCCGACGATAAAGCCACTTATATTTATGTACCCGATATGATAAAATATTACCTTAACGAAGAGCCCATATTAAAAAATGTGCCCACTTATAAAATGGAAGATGCAAGCGAGCGTGAACATGTTTTTAACAATATCGAAAACATGGTGATTAAAAAAACCAATGCCTCGGGCGGTTATGGTATGATTATAGGCAGCGCAGCTACCGAGCAAGAAATAATCGAGTACAAAAAAGTAGTAATGGAAGATCCCCGAAAATTTATAGCCCAACCTATTATCAACCTATCATCAGCACCTTGTTATATAAATGGTAAACTACAACCTAGGCGTATTGATTTAAGGCCTTTTGCCTTATTTGGCAATAACGAAATAGAAATAGTACCTGGAGGGTTAACAAGGGTGGCTTTAAAAGAGGGCTCATTGGTAGTAAACTCATCGCAAGGTGGGGGCAGTAAAGATACTTGGGTTATTAACGATAAAATTTAAAATATGTTAAGTAGAGTTGCTTATTCTTTATATTGGCTGTCGAGATATATGGAAAGATCGGACGGTATTTTAAGGCTATTACGTGTTAATTATGCCTATTCGCAGGATGACCCCAAACAATTAAGCTGGCGGCCTGTGTTACGCATTTTTAGCGATATGAAACCCGCCGAAAAAATTAAAATACAGTACCAAAGCCGTACCGTTTTAAATTTTATGATTACCGATAAAGAAAACCAAAACTCGGTATTAAACTTAGTATGCAATGCCCGCGAAAACGCCCGTTCGGTACAAGATAATGTAACCAAAGAACTATGGCAGTGCCTAAACGAGTATTACCACCAAATAAGGCAAAACCAAATTGCTTTATCCCTAGAAAAAGACGACCCAATATCCGTAATTGATAGCCTAGTAACCCAAGGAATGCACTATTACGGTACATTCGAAATTACCATGGCCCGTAGCGAAGGCTATTACTTTATGAACATTGGTAAATACCTAGAACGGGCCATACAATCGGTAGATATATTGGATGTAAAGTTTAGCGAAGTGGATTATTCATTAGAAGAAACCACCGACCCCACTTACTGGAAATTCCTATTACTATCCATATCGGGCTACGAAGTGTTTTTAAAAAGCTACCGCTCGGCACTGGACTCTACCAATATATTAAACCAAATTATATGGAACGATAATTTCCCTCGCTCCATCATTTACTCGGTAAATAGGTTACAAAAATCGTTCGAAACCCTTAAAAGCGATAAAAATAGCGAAAGCTACAAAGCCTTAAGTTTTATGATAGGTAAACTGGAAAGCAGTATTCGCTACTCGGATATAAAAGATTTACAAGAAATAGGATTAAAACAGTACCTTCATAAAATTAAAAAAGAACTATTTGCTATTGCAGATGCTTTTAACCTTTATTACTTTGCTTTTAAATAAAACCCATTGCTTAAAATAAATTTTTTAAGTACTTGTATATTATAACTATGCCCAAATTTACCATTATACATACCACCAGCTATAATTACAACCACAAGGTGTATGATAGCGCAAACCAAATAATGCTATACCCCATTGAAGATGAGTGGCAGGAACTTTTAACACATAAATTAAAAATATCGGGCGACCCATTGGTAGATATTTTTACCGACTATTACGGCAACAAGGTGGGTACGTTTACCAATCCCCAGTTACACGAACAGTTACAAATAGAATCTACCATTATTGTACAAACCCTAAAAAAAATATTACCCAATCGTAGTATATTTTTAGCCGACCAATGGGCTACATTACATAGCCTAGCCAAGCAAATTCCCTACATCAATTTCTTAAAACAGGAACAAATGACGGCTAGCGACGAAATTTTTAAAGTTGTAAACCCCGAAATACATCAAAACGAATCGCCATTACAAGTAGCCGAATTTTTTTGCGATTATGTATTTAAAAATTTCCAATACGTAAAAGGCGTTACCACGGTAGAAACCACGGTGGATGAAATATGGAAAATAAAATCGGGCGTATGCCAAGATTTTGCTCATATATTACTCGTAATGTTGCGCTATGTAAACATCCCCGCAAGGTATGTAAGTGGTTATATATGCCCCAATCATAATGGTATGCGTGGCGAAGGGGCTACACACGCTTGGGTAGAAGCGTATATACCCGATTATGGTTGGCTAGGGCTGGACCCAACCAATAATTGTCTGGTTGACGATAACCATGTAAGGCTTGCCGTGGGCCGAAACTTTGTAGATTGTAGCCCCGTAAAAGGCACTTACAAAGGCACCTCTAACCATACCCTAAGTGTAAAAGTAATTGTATCGTACGAAAACGACCCAATACCCAAAATCGACGAAGTAATCGAAAAAATAACTACTGATACAGCCTTAAACTCGTACCAACGATTTATCGAAATGCAACAAATGCAACAGCAATAGTAAAATCAAAAAAATATTTAATAACTTGAGTTAGCCCAATTTCCCTCCTTTGGGCGCTAGCAAGAAAAAAAAAGATACAGCCCTTCCTTTGTTAGGGTAAACTCCAAGCGTGTTACCTGCCTGCGCAGGCAGGTAACGCCCTAATTATTACAAAAACGGTATTTATTAATTCGAACTTAGTTTACTAAGAAAAAACGGGCGATTTAAGTGATAAATCCATAGCACTTACGTATAGCCTTAATCGTTTATAAAAACACTAAACATCCTTGCATTTGTAATTTTATCATAAAATTAACATCTAAAACCTGCAAATAATGGCTTGGGTACAATGGGCTACCTTAGCAACCAGCTATACAAAAGCATAAAATATGGTTTTTATACTTTTTTTAGGCTAAATTTTTATGCTCACAAAACAGCTTTCCTATTATTACTCTTGGTAATTTATTTGCTCGAACCAAAATTAAACGGTATAAAAATATCGAATTTGTAATTTTTAATCAATTTTTATAGTAAAAAACACAAAATTGATAATGAGCAAATGCTGCTTACTGTAACATTGTGCAACCAATTATTAAATCCCATCAAAGTTAACTAAGGTAAAAATAACGCCTTACAAATTTTGTTAAAAACCCAATTTATGAGAAAGAAAATTTTACTAAAAGTGTTCAACAGCCTGCGATTGTTGCAACACCAGTACCTAACCCAAGCAGTATGGGTAGGCATGCTTGTATTAACCATGTTACTGGGCATTAGTGCCAAGGCAAATAATACAGCTTTTAATTATTTGCAACAGCAAGATAATACGGTAAGCGGTACAGTTACCGATGCAAAAGGCGAAACCCTGCTAGGGGTTTCTATAACCGTAAAAGGAACGGCAATGGCTACACAATCAGATGTTAATGGCAATTACCGTATTACAGCAGCACCTAATGCTGTTTTGGTTTTTTCTTATTTGGGTTTTACCAAGCAAGAAATAAATGTAAATAACCAAAGCAATATTAATGTAACGTTAGCAGCATCAGCCGAAGCGTTAGATGAAGTAGTGGTTATAGGCTACCAAACGGTACGTAAGCAAGATTTAACCGGTGCTACAGGCGTAATAAATACCCGCAATACCGAACGGGTGGTTACTCGGTCGGTACCGGAAGCGTTACAAGGCGCATCGGCAGGTGTATCGGTACGTAATGGCGGTGCGCCAGGGCAAGAGGCCGTGGTGAACATACGTGGCTTGGGTACTTTTGGCAATGCTAATCCATTATATGTAATTGATGGGATGTTTAGCGACCCTAATACCACCATTAACCCAAATGATGTAGAAAGCATACAAATATTAAAAGATGCTTCGGCAGCAGCCATTTACGGCTCCAGGGCGGGTAACGGCGTAATCATCATCACTACCAAAAAAGGTAAAATAGGTGAGCCCAAAATTTCGGTAACCTCTCGGTACAGCATATCTCAAATACCCAAAAAGTATGAAATGATGGATGGCGCACAATATGCGGCAACCAACAAGCAGGCTTATGTAAATGTAGGTTTAGCCCCACAACTGGGGGTAGCCAATTACGATGGTAAAACCAATACCAACTGGGCCGATGAAATTATAGGTACCGGAGCTGTGCAAGATTATAATGCCACTATTTCGGGCGGTAGCAATACATCCAAATATTTAATTTCGGCAGGTTATTTTAAAGACGAAGGAACTTTATTGGCCCGTAATTTCGACCGTACATCCTTGCGTATCAATACCGAAACTACAAAAGGTAGGTTTAAGTTTGGAGAAAACATGGCTATTTCAACCTCTAATAACAGCAGCCCTTTTCAGGGAGGTTTTGCCGAAGGAAACCCATGGTACGATGCCTTTAACAGTGTGCCATTAATACCCGTACAAAACAATGCTTTAATAAGTAACAATAACCCAGGTGGCTGGGGTTATGGTGGTGGAAACATTAATACCTTTTCGCGTAACCAAGTAGCTATTGCCAATATTACCAATACCCGTAGCAATTTTACCAAAATTTTTGGTAACGCTTTTATGGATTTTAAAATTGCCGATTGGTTATCGTATCGTTTAAATGCAGGGGTAGAAACTAGCTTCGATAAATCAAAATCGGTTCGAAAAGAAGGTTCTTGGTACCAAGGCCAGTCGCCAGAATTAAGTAGGTTAAGCGAAAATCGTTTTCAGTTTTTAAGTTACTTGTTTGAGCATACGTTAAATTTTAACAAAAAATTTAACAAACACAGCATTAATGGTGTAGTAGGTTATACCGAACAAACCAATAGAAGCGAAAATATTTCTGGAGATGGGGTTAGGATTGCAAATTATGGAGGAACTTATTTTACTAGTTTAAGTGCCACTAGCACCAATCCTGGTGATAGAACCTCATCGGGTTCATCAGGACAGGATTTATTGAATTCTTATTTAGGCAGGTTAAATTATAATTATGATGATAGATATTTAGCCACTTTTACTTTTAGAGCAGATAAAGATTCCAGATTTTCACCCAACTTTAAAACTGGTTTTTTCCCTTCGGGTGCTTTAGCTTGGCGGATTTCTAAGGAAGATTTTTTTAAGATAAACTGGATATCTGATTTAAAAGTTAGAGGGTCGTATGGTGTAGTGGGTATCAATACTTTAAGAAGGTATGAATATACTCCATTTTTAAACCAAGCACCAAGTTATGTTTTTGGGGTGGGGCAAATAGTACAATCAGGTGTAATACAAGCCAGAATTGCACCCGAGCGATTAAAATGGGAATCTAAGGCTACTACAAATTTAGGCTTAGATGCATCTTTTTTAAACAGTAGTTTAAATTTAGGTATAGACATTTTCCGCTCAGTTTCTAAAGACGTTTTAGTGGAGGTGCCTGTATCTCAATTTTTAGGGAATATCGGCCCGCCACCAGTTCAAAATGCGGCATCCATCCAAAATCAAGGTATTGAAGTAGATTTAGGTTATCGCCCAGCAAATCAAACAGGTAATTTTAAATGGGATGTAGCTGCAAATGTAAGTGTTATACGAAATAAGATTTTAAGTTTTGGTAATTTAGGTATTGATGAAGCTACCGGCCGCCCCCGAGATTATATCCAATCAGGTAATACCCGCTCGCAAGTAGGGCGTTCAATTGGCGAATATTATGTAATTAAAACAGATGGTATTTTTCAAAACCAAGCAGAGATAGATGCACACCAAGCTCAGGCGGCCTATGCCAAGCCTGGCGATATTAGATATGTTAATGCAAAAAATGTAGGAGGAAATGATGAAATAAACGATGCCGACCGCCAGTTTGTAGGTTCGCCTTGGCCTAAATTTACTACTGGTTTTCAATTTAACTCATCATTTAAAAACTTCACCTTTAATATGCAATGGTATGGCGCATTTGGTCAAACTTTATATAACGATGTTATTAGAGATTTGGACAGTTACGGAAATTCTAATTACCGCAAAGATATTAACCCATGGACTCCAACCAATACCAATACCAAATTTCCAAGACTAGGCTATCAGTTTTCGCCCGATAGAGGTATGGAGTCAAATGCTAGAGGTAACACGGATAGGTGGCTCGAAAACGGCTCGTTTTTAAGATTAAGAAATTTAGAGCTAGGTTACAATATTCCTGCAAAAATATTTGGCAAAGCCAAAATATCTAATGCTCGGATTTATGTAAGCGGTCAAAACTTAATCACAATAACTAAATATCGTGGTTTAGACCCCGATGTGGTAGGCGCAAATATAAATCTAGAGCCAGGTGTAGATAATGGTAATTATCCATCATCTCGTATTATATCATTCGGTTTAGGATTTGGATTTTAACGATAATTTAATTTAAAAAAATGAAAAAAATTATATTTTTAGTAACTCTAGCTTCAATATTTGTAGCGAGTTGCAAACGAGATTTTGAGGCGGCAAATCCAAACTCAGCAACTACTGCCGTATTTTGGAAAACCAGCAACGATGCTATAAAAGGTGCTAACGCAGTGTATAGCACTATGAAACGTACGCCAGGCACTTATTCCAGATGGTTATTTTACCACGGTATTTTAAAATCCGATGAAGGTTTTGGCTCGGGTGGCGATGGTGGTTTAAACAATTTAATGCGTTTTAACCAAACCAATTACAACGATGGGCTTACGGCACTTACTTGGCAAACACTATATGTAGGCGTTTTTAGAGCCAATCAGGTTATTGCCAATGTACCCAATATACCTATGGACGAAACTTTAAAGCAAAGGGTAATTGGCGAGGCTAAGTTTTTAAGGGCATTATATTACTTTAACCTTACCCTGTATTTTGGCAGGCCACCGCTTTTATTAACACCATCGCAACCTACAGATAAACCCCGTAATGCAACTACTGCCGAAGCATACACTCAAATTGCCAAAGATTTAACCGAAGCTATACCCGCATTACCTAACAGCTACCCCGCTACCGAATTAGGCAGAGCAACAAAAGGTGCAGCTTACGCACTTTTAGGTAAAGCCTATTTGCAGGCTAAAAATTATCAGCAAGCAGCCGATGCTTTTGCATGGTTAGTAACTGGGCCAGGTAAAGATATCTATAGCCTTACGGCCGATTATCGCGATAACTTCATCATCAGCAAAGAAAACAATAGCGAATCGGTTTTTGAAGTACAATTCAACGAAAACCTAGCCGAAAATACGGATGATGATACGGATGAAAATCGAGTAAGCAATACAGGTACATCAATAGCCCAATTTTTTGCTCCACCGGGCATAGGCTTTAACGATGGTGCTGCCCGCCGTTGGGTAACCGATGAGTTTTTGATAGAAAAAACCGCTGCCAATACCCGCGACCCTCGCCTTGCCGCTTCCTTTATTTTTAATAATACGGATGAACGAGGCCCCAACTTTACCGATGTATATGGCCGTACATTTGCCGATAGATTTGGCAGCGGCCCCGATGCCAACAATGTATGGTTTCGTAAATTATTAAACGACCATTGGAAAAACCAAGAGGGCTTTCGCTCGCCCAATAATTACCGCTTAATACGCTATGCCGATGTTTTATTAATGTATGCCGAATGCCTAAACGCCTTAAACCAAACCGCACAAGCATATCCTTTTGTAGATAAAGTGAGGCAACGGGCAGGCTTATTATCGCTTACTGTGGCAAAACCTGGTTTAAACCAAGCACAGTTTTTAGAGCAATTAAAACACGAACGCATTGTTGAGTTAGCTGGCGAAGGTTGGCGTTTTGCCGATTTACAACGCTGGGGCGATTTATCGCCCACATTGGCCACTAAAGATGCCGATTTTGTAAACTTTGTAGTAGGTAAACACGAATATTACCCCATACCGCAAAGCGATATAGATTTAAACCCTAACTTAACACAAAATCCTAAATATTAATAGTTTCCCTTGGCGGAGAGTTAATTCTGACTTAACTTTCCGCCATTTGTTTAATAAAACTTTATATGAAAAACATAAAATTATGGTTTGCCAATAAAATTACACGGGTATTTATACTATTTTTTGTGTGCCTTACGGCGATAAATTGCGGTAAAACCGAAACCCCAACGCCCAGTCCACCAATACCTGTGGCTCAAAACACATTTAGCAATCCATTAATTAACGGTGCCGACCCATCCGTATATCAAAAAAATGGATTTTATTATTATACCCAAACTACGGGTAACAACATAAGTATTTGGAAAACCAATGCCCTGCACAACTTGGCTGCCGTAAGCCCGCAAACCATATATACACCAGCCAGCGGAGCACAAAATTCGCAAAATGTATGGGCCCCCGAACTCTTTTTTTTAAATGGCAAATGGTACATGTATTATACCGCTGGCAACGGCACCGATGAAAGCCAGCGTACTTGGGTTTTAGAAAACAGCAATACCGACCCTACCCAAGGCACTTGGCTTGATAAAGGTAAATTACACAGTCCCGATGCTAATTTTTGGGCTATTGATGGTACCGTAATGCAATACAATAATGAGTTATATTTTATTTGGTGTGGCAGGCCTTATGTAGGAGGAACGGTAGATTTAACACAAAATATTTACATTTCTAAAATGGCCAGCCCCACCCAATTGCAAGGGCCAGTAACCCGCCTTACTACACCCCAATTTAACTGGGAAAAAAATGGCTTTGCCGTTAACGAAGGTCCCGAAATTTACAAAAACCCCGATAACAAATATTTTTTAATATACTCGGCAAGTTATTGCGGTACAGATGATTATTGTTTAGGGCAGCTGGCGCTAAAATCGGGTGGAAACCCATTAACGCTTACCGATTGGGTTAAAAGCCCACAACCCATTTTTACCAAAAGCCCCGTTAATAATGCGTTTGGCCCTGGGCATAATTCGTTTTTTAAATCGCCCGATGGCACCCAAGATTGGATAATTTACCACGCCAACGCCAATACCAACCAAGGATGCGCCGATAAAAGAAATATACGCATGCAAAAATTTACGCTTAACGCAGATGGCTCACCAAAACTAGGCGAGCCTGTTGCCACAGGATTAAATATTACCAAGCCTTCGGGCGAGTAAAACAGATAAAAAATTACGCTTAGCGCAGATGGTTTATTTAGTTTAAACATACCATAATCAGCATATAACCTGACAAATAAACTTTTAAATAAAAAATTAGCAGATGAAAAATAGAATTAAATATGCACTTACTTTGGTATTGATGCTGCACTTTATAAGTGTGCTGGCACAAAATGAAACTACCACCACCACCATTATTGCGCCCGAAAAAATATGGAGTGTACAAAAAGCAAACAACTGGTATAAAAATTATGCTTGGATAAACGGTGCCGATTTTTTACCAAGTACAGCCATTAACCAATTAGAAATGTGGCAAAAAGAAACTTTTGATACCGCTACCATTGATAAAGAGCTGGGCTGGGCGCAAAATATAGGTATGAATACGATGCGGGTTTACTTGCACAGCATAGCTTGGCAACAAGATGCTAAAGGCTTTAAAAACCGTATGGAAACCTATTTAGGCATCGCCGAAAGGCATAAAATAAAAACTATTTTTGTTTTTTTTGATGATTGCTGGAACAAGCAAGGCTATGCCGGTAAACAGCCCGAACCTAAACCGGGCATACATAACTCGGGCTGGGTGCAGGACCCCGGCGACCCAAATTCAAAACAACCCGAAAAATATCCCGAACTGCAAAAATATGTAAGCGATGTATTAACCCATTTTAAAACCGATTCACGCATTTTACTGTGGGATTTATACAACGAACCTGGCAATTCGGAAAAATTAAATACTTCGTTGCCGCTACTGCAAAAAGTATTTGAATGGGCAAGGGCAGTAAACCCACAGCAACCGCTAAGTGCTGGTTTATGGAACTGGGGCTTTAAGGAATTAAACGCTTTTCAGGCATTAAATTCGGATATTATTACCTACCATAATTACGAAGAACCACAATTACACCAGCGTACTATTGATTTGTTGCGGGCTTTTGGCAAACCCTTAATATGTACCGAATATATGGCTAGGCCACGCAACAGTAGGTTTGCTACTATTTTACCCTTGCTTAAAAAAGAAAATATTGGGGCTATAAATTGGGGTTTGGTAGCCGGAAAATCCAACACCATTTACGCCTGGGATGTGCCTTTGCCTAATGGCGAGCAACCTGTAGAATGGTTTCACGATATTTTTAAAAACGATGGAACGGCGTATAGAAATGATGAGGTTGAATTGATAAAAAAAATGAATGGTTTGAAATAATTTTTTTGTTTAATTTTATTTTGATGATTATGTGTATTTTATGGGCAAGATTTTTGTTGCATAATTTTGCCACATCATAAACCAACCTCAATGTACTTTAACAAAGTTAAAATTCCTGTTCTGCTGTTGATTGTTTTTTTATTAACGGTACAAAAAAACTTTGCACAAACGGTTTTTTTTAAAAACTATACCGTTGCCGATGGCTTGTGCGCCAATACCGTGTGGGATATTGCGCAAGATACACAAGGTTATATGTGGTTTGGTACTAAGTATGGTCTCAATAGGTTTGATGGTTACGAGTTTAAAAGTTACCAATACCAAAAAAACAATCCACAATCTATTGGCAACAACTTTATCCGTAAAATATTTAATTACAATGCCACCACTTTTTGGATAGGTACTGATGAAGGTATATATGTATTTAACCTCGAAACCGAAAATTTTTCGTTGTTTAAACCCTTAGGTAAGCAGTTTATAAATGATATTATTGGTAGCCGCAACGGCAATATATGGATAGCTACCAAAACCAATGGCGTTTACAGTTACAATCCCAATACCAACAAAATCAAACGGTTTAGCCACAATATAAATAAGCCAAATGGTATTTCATCTAACGAGGTTTCTAAATTATTGGAAGATAAAGAGGGGAATGTATGGGTGGGTACTTATGGCAAAGGCATTGATGTGTTGGTGTATAAAAGTAAAAAATTTAAACATTATAGGGCTTCCGCCGATGCTGGTGCGCTATCAAACAATGTGATATTAGATATTTATAAAGATTTGGATGGCAATATTTGGGCGGGTACAATGTCGGGTGGGTTAAACAAGTACAATCCCGCCAAGGATAACTTTACAGCCTATACCAAAACCAATAAAAACTCTATCAGCGATAATATTGTACGCTCTATTTACCAACCTAGGCCTGGTATATTGTACCTAGCTACCGAAAAAGGCTTAAATATTTTTGATACCAAAAAAAATCATTTTACATCGTACCAAAATAAAAACAACGACCAGTATAGCCTAAGCGACGATGCTGTGTATAAAATATTTAAAGACCACGAGGGCGGTATATGGGCGGGTACTTATTTTGGTGGCTTAAATTATTACAACCCCAAGGCTTCGGGTTTCGAGTATTATTACCCATCAGGGGTTAGCAATTCGCTATCGGGTAATGCGGTAAGTGCTTTTTTAGAAATTGATGCGCAACATTTTTGGGTAGGCACCGAAGATGGCGGCTTAAATTATTTTAATGAAGCCGATAAATCGTTTAAAAAATTCCCCTTTTCGGCTACGCAGGATAGCCTATCGTACCATAATATACATGCTTTATACAAAGATAAAAAAGGCAATATTTGGGTGGGAATGTACACCGGTGGTTTAAATATCTTAAATCCCCGAACGGGTAAAATTAAACGCTATAAAAGCGATGCCAATAATGCCACTACGTTAAGCGATAACAGTATTTATGCCATTGATGAAGACCGCAAAGGGCGTATTTGGGTTTCAACCATTTCGGGCTTAAACCTGTACAACCCTGCAACTGATAATTTTACCCGTATAAAAGGCAAAAACTTAGAAAAAAGCTGCATATACCAAGTTTACCAAGGTGCCGATGGCATATTATGGGTTGCTACTTATGATAAGGGTTTAATAGGTTTAAATACGGTAACCAATGTGCAAATTCAATACAGCCACTCGCCCAATAAAAATAGTATAAGTTCTAATAAAGTAATTTCCATTTTTGATGATGCAAAAGGTAACCTATGGCTAGGTACCGATGGGGGAGGCTTAAATTTGTTTAATAAAACCACTAAAAAATTTACTGTAATAGATAAGCGGTATGGTATAAATAGTACTGTGGTTTTTGGCATTTTGAGCGATGCAAGTAGAAACCTTTGGTGTAGTACCAACAATGGCATTTTAGCATTTAACCCTAGCAACAAAAGCAAAAGATATTTTGGCAAGTGGGATAATTTGCAAAGCCAGCAATACAATTATAAAGCGTATTACAAAAGCCGTGGTGGTAAAATGTATTTTGGTGGCATAAACGGATTTAATGCTTTTTACCCCGATAGTATAAGTAACCTAAATTTACCCGTAGCTATTTCGTTTACTAATTTTCAGTTATTTAATAAAGATTTACCGCTAGGCCAAGGCCAAAGTCCGCTAAAAAAAGCTATTAATTACAGTGCTAATCTCACCTTAAATGCACAACAATCGGTTATTAGTTTTACCTACTCGGCATTAAGTTTTATAGCACCTAACAAAATACGTTATGCCTATAAAATGGATGGGTTTGATAAAGATTGGAACCATGTAGGCGCACAACGTAAAGCAACATATACCAATTTGCCTGCTGGCGATTATGTGTTTAAAGTAACACAAATAGATGATAAGGGCAATTTAGGTAAAAACCCAGCAAGCATTAAACTTAAAGTATTGCCCCCTTTTTACCGCAGTATTTTGGCCTATATTTTTTACGCTATTGTTTTAATATTGGGCTTATTTTATTACCGCCGATACACCATTACCCAAACCCGAAAAAACAATGATGCAAAACTCGAAAAGCTAAAAAACAAAAACGAACAAGATTTTTACAAACAAAAAATAGAGTTTTTTACCGCCATGGCACACGAAATACGCACACCGCTTTCGCTAATAATTGCCCCATTAGAAAAATTGATACATAAAAGCGATAAAGCTTCCGACAGTTGGGAGCAGTTACAAATAATGGACGAAAACGCCGATAGGTTGCTAAATTTGGTAAATCAATTGTTAGATTTTAGGCGTATAGAAAGTGATATTTTTGAAATACATACCGAAAATATCGAACTCGTTTCTTTTGTACACGCACTGTACGATAGGTTTTCGCCTATGTCGTTTCAAAAAGGATTTAC
>RDXP01000144.1 GCA_004292865.1 Sphingobacteriales bacterium | reverse complement strand
TGGCGGTGGCGGTGGTTTTGGCGGATTTGGTGGTGGAAGTAGTGGCGGAGGCGGTGCTGGGGGGAGTTGGTAGGGCGGCAGTTACACTTTACTTATAAAACGTATAGCATAAAAACAACTTGTAACTAAAAACGCTACAAATGGTTGATTTTTTTTGGTTGGTGTTGCCACAATTAACAACTGTACAAATTCATCCTCAACAATGGAAACTGAAATATTTTAAATTTATACAATGCACTCTCTTTGCGTTTGGTGTGCCAGCCACCACGGAAATACTTTTGGTGTGCCAGCCACCACAAGCTAACCCTTTTAAAACGTTTTAATAAGCGTTCGTTAAAAAAATATAACTATGAAAGTAGAATTATTTATACCCTGTTTTGTAGATCAGGTTTATCCCGCCACAGCGGCCAATACATTAAAAATATTAGAAAAAGCGGGCTGCGAGGTAATTTATAATCCCGAGCAAACCTGCTGCGGACAGCCAGCATACAATGCAGGCTATTGGGACGAAGCAAAAAAAACAGGCAGCAAATTTTTAAACGATTTTTCGGAACAACACTACATTGTTTCGCCATCGGCTTCGTGTACAGGTATGGTTAAAAATTCGTACAACGATTTGTTTACCAATACCACCATCCATAATAAATGTAAAAATATACAAAGCCATATTTACGAACTTTCCGATTTTTTAATCAACGTTTTACAAAAAGATTATTTTGGTGCCGAGCTAGATGGCCGAGCCGTTTACCACGATAGTTGTAGCGCTTTACGCGAGTGTAAAATAAAAAATGAGCCACGCCAATTACTATCAAAAGTACTGGGATTAGAGCTAGTAGAAATGCCCGATAACGATGTATGCTGTGGCTTTGGGGGTACATTTGCCGTAAAATTTGCGGGTATATCCAGCGCCATGGCACAACAAAAAATTAACAATGCCTTGGCTGTAAACGCCGGATATATTATAAGTACCGATGCCTCATGCCTTATGCAACTGCAAGCCTATATTGATAAACATCAAATCCCTATAAAAACATTACACCTAGCCGATGTATTAACTACAGGCTGGGCCAATATTTAACTAAGGGGCTAGCCGGGCTATTGTCCAGCTTCCATCTTTTTGATGTGTATAAACCAAACGGTCGTGTAGGCGGTTGCGCCTGCCTTGCCAAAACTCAATTTTGTGAGGTATTACCCTAAAGCCGCCCCAATGCTCGGGCCTGAGCACATCTTTATCGGTATATTGTTTTTCGAGTTGTTTTAGCCTATCTTCTAAAAATTTCCTGTCGGGAATTACCGAACTTTGCGGCGAAACCAAGGCACCTAACTTACTGCCCCAAGGCCTAGTTTTAAAATAAGCAGCTGATTGTTCGTCCACAACACGCTCTACCACACCCTCTATCCTTATTTGCCGTTCTACATCGCCCCAAAAAAACACCAAAGCCGCATAAGGGTTTTCGAGCAAAGTTTTGCCCTTATAGCTATCATAATTACTGTAAAAAACAAAACCTTGGGCATCAAATTCTTTTAACAAAACAATGCGGGCGGTAGGTATTCCCTGTGCAGATGCGGTGGCCAGTGTCATCGCATTAGGTTCTAAAATTTGTGCATCTATGGCTTGCTTAAACCATTTTTCGAATTGGATAATAGGGTTTTTATCCACATCGTTTTCCAGCAAAGTGGCTGCTTTATAATCTAGGCGAAGGTTTTGTACTGTTGCTTTATCTAACATATTTGTATTTTTTTATGGCTTACGCCGATGCTGGGTGAATACCTACTTTGAATCCTCTGGCTTAGCTCCACGCTTATAAATAATTAGCCCATTCAAAAAATTTCTTAAAATTTGGTCGCCACAGGGTTTAAAATTTGGGTGGTCATCGGCCCTAAATAAGGCACCAAGCTCGGTAGCAGTAATTCTAAAATCAACCAAAGCCAAAATCTCAATAATATCATCGTTACGCAAGTGCAAGGCTACACGCAGTTTTTTTAGTATATCGTTATTACTCATATTTTATTTAAACACTAAAAATTGTTTATCACTCCATTTAACCATCATTCTTTCAAAACAGTTTTTTTCTTTTTTATAATTTTTTCTTTGGGGATTTTGGCATTTAAGCTATCTACAACTTGGGCATATAATTTAGCAAATTCATCAGGCTGGTAATTGTAGTATTTTAAACTGCGGGTAAATGTGGCCGAATCAATACCATACTTTTTAAAAATAAAATAGTACTTGCTACTGGCCATCATAAGCATCGTATCTTGGTTGCTCACCCTTGATAGTACGGCATCGGCAAGGTGCATATCTACCAATACATTTACTATTTTATCTTTAGGTACTACATTATCTGGCACTTTGTTACGGTTACAGGCCATTAAAATCATCCCAAAAACAAAAAACAACTTAATTTTACAAGCCAATGCGTAGCGATACAATTTCATTAATAAAATTTATTTACAAGGGTATATTAGCCAATTTGATTTGTAAATTTGGCTTTTGAATTTTTAAAATTACACATTAATGAGCATTGCCAATAATTTAAAAAACATAAAAAAAGAAATTGATAGCCTAAGTGTTGCATTAATAGCCGTTTCGAAAACCAAACCCAACGCCGATATTTTAGAGGCTTACCAAGCTGGGCAACGTATTTTTGGCGAAAACCAAGTGCAAGAACTTAGCCAAAAACACAATACCCTACCCAAAGATATCGAATGGCACCTTATAGGCCACTTACAAAGCAATAAAGTAAAATATATTGCCCCTTTTATTTCGCTCATTCACTCGGTAGATAGCCTAAAACTTTTAAAAGAAATTAACAAAGAAGGCGCAAAAAATAAGCGTAAAATAAACTGCCTTTTACAAATTTATATTGCCGATGAAGATACCAAATATGGCCTAGGTTTTGATGAAGCTATTGAACTGCTAAGCCACCCCGATTACCAGCAAATGCAGCATATTCGCATTGTAGGTTTAATGGGGATAGCCACCAATACTGATAAACAAAGCCAATTAAAAGAAGAATTTTACGAACTAAAAACTTTTTTTAAAGGCATTAAACAAAGTTTTTTTAAAAACGATGCTGGCTTTAAAGAAATATCAATGGGCATGAGTGCCGATTATAAACTGGCCATAGAACAGGGTTCAACAATGGTACGAATAGGGAGCCATATTTTTGGTAACCGAGATTATAAACCCGAATAATTTAACATACCCAATAATGGAAATAATACTAAGAAATGCCATTGTAAGCGATTGCGAAGCCATGCTGGTTTTAGTAAACGAGCTAGCCCTGTACGAAAAAGCTCCGCAAGAGGTTACCATTACCTTAGCCCAGTTTACTGATGCTGGTTTTGGTAAAAACCCTGTTTGGCAGGCTTTTGTAGCCGAAGTAAAAGGCGTTATTGTTGGCTTTGCACTATTTTATGTACGGTTTTCTACTTGGAAAGGCCGCCAGCTTTACCTCGAAGATTTTATTGTAACCGAAGCTATGCGGGGCAAAGGCATTGGTAAGTTATTATTTGAACATACCATCAAAGAAGCCAAACAAAAAGGCTACGCAAGCATGGTATGGCAGGTATTAGATTGGAACCAACCTGCACTTAATTTTTATGCCAAGTACCAATCCAGTACCGAAGCTGGCTGGCTAAACGCTTCGTTAAGCAAAAAACAATTAGATGAATTTACCATTTAAGCCCACACAATATGAAAGTTTATAAATTTGGAGGGGCATCAGTAAAAAATGCCGAAGCAGTAAAAAATGTGGCCAAAATTTTAGTAGCCGATGCACCTACCAAAATCTTAATTGTGGTATCGGCCATGGGTAAAACTACCAACGCCTTAGAAAACTTGGCCCAACATTATTTTAATAAAAACGATGATTGCCCTGCTTTATTAAATGCCATAAAGGCCTATCATTATAGCATTATTGAGGCCTTGTTTAACGATAAAAACCACCCCGTTTACAACCAAGTAAATAATTTTTTTGTAGAGATAGATTGGATTTTAGAAGACGAACCGCAAGATGAATATAACTTTATTTACGACCAATTGGTAGCCATGGGCGAATTAATATCAACCTGTATTGTAAGTAATTACCTTAACCTTTCGGGTATTTTAAATAAATGGATAGATGCCCGAGCCTACCTACAAACTGACAATAATTACCGCAACGCCAATATAAACTGGGCCAAAACCCAAGCATTAATTACCAAAAACTTACCCACAATTTTACAAAACGAACTAGCCGTTACACAAGGTTTTATTGGCAACACATCCGAAAACTTTAGCACCACCCTAGGGCGTGAAGGTAGCGATTATAGTGCCGCTATTTTTGGCAATTGCTTAAATGCCAATAGTGTAACTATATGGAAAGATGTACCAGGGGTACTAAACGCCGACCCTAAATTGTTTAAAAATACCGTAAAATTTGATACCCTATCGTACACCGAAGCCATTGAAATGGCTTATTACGGTGCAAGCATTATTCATCCCAAAACCCTAAAACCACTGCAAAATAAAAATATACCGCTATTGGTAAAGCCGTTTATGGCATCACACGAAAGTGGAACAAAAATTTGCGCTACCGAAAACCCCATAACAACGCCCATAATTATTGTAAAAAACGAGCAAATACTGGTATCGTTAAGCACCAAAGATGTATCGTTTATGAACCAAAATCATTTAAAAAATATTTTTGTGGCTTTCGCCGATTTAAACATACAGGTAAACACCCTGCAAATTTCGGCATTAACGTTTTCGGCCTGTTTTGATTTTGATGAAACCCAATTTAAACAACTTAGGCAAACCTTAGATACCGAATTTAATATCAGATACAACACCCATTTACAGCTAATTACTGTAAGGCATTATAACGATGCTACACTTAAAAAACTTAGCCAAAACAAACAAATTTTAATGGAGCAGCTAAGCCGTAGCACCGCACAAATAGTTGTAAAAAATAAAATACAGGAATGAATACGGCCATTTTAAATGCCGATGTGCAGGCTTTTATCATCAAAAACCTAAACACTAACCCTGCCGAAATTGCCCTAAAAAAAACGCCTTTTGCAGCCATAACTATCAAAGAACTTGCCCAGCAAATAGATTGCCGCAAACGTTGCGAAAAAAAATTACCACTTTGGTTTAATACCACAGGCATTTATTATCCCGAAAAAATAAATATCGAACAAGCATCATCACAAATTACGGCAGCCTACAAAGCAAGCCTCATAAAAGGGCTAAACGTGGTAGATGCCTCGGGAGGTTTTGGTGTTGATACCTATTATTTTGCACAACAGGCCAAAGCGGTTACACATTGCGAGCTGGGTACAACATTATCCCAAATTGCTAAACATAATTTAACTTTATTGGGATGCCCAAACGTTGATTTTTTTGCGGGCGATAGCCTACAATTTATCAAAAAAAATAACAAAAAAATTGATACACTATTTATCGACCCGAGCCGAAGAAACACAGCAGGCAAGGTTTTTAAATTTGCCGATTGCGAACCCAACCTAGCACAAAACCTACCTTTTTACCTACAAAAAGCCGATAGAATAATTGTAAAAGCAGCACCAATGTTAGATATTACGTTTGGCTTAAATGAGCTTAAAAACGTATCGGCCATACATATTGTAAGCGTTAAAAACGAGTGTAAAGAACTGTTATATATTATTGATAAGGACTTTACGGGTGTACCCAATTTGGTATGTGTACTTTTATCGCCCAGCCAAGCACCCGTTTTAGTATGCGCAAAACTAGGCAACGAAAAAAATACACCCCTATCCTACTGCAAAATAAAACAATATTTATACGAACCCGATGCCGCTATTTTAAAAGCTGGCCTATTTAAAACAGTATGTAAATTGTTTGATGTGGGCAAGCTAAACCCCAATAGCCACCTTTATACCGCCACTATTTTAATACCCAACTTCCCTGGCCGCATATTAAAAATTGAAAGCGTAACAGCTTACTCGGTTTTCGAGAAACAAAATAAAAAACACCACGCCAACGTGGTTTGCCGAAACTTTAACCTGCAACCCGAAAAAATTAAAAAGAAATTTAAAATAGGAAACTCCGATACCCAGTTTTTGTATTTTACTACCGATAATCTTGACCAAAAAATAGTGATAATGTGTAAAAAAGTAGAAATTAATAATTAATAGTTGTTTTTGGTAATTACACTATCCCAACATTGATGTCTTAAAATTGTATAAAACGCCTTGGTGCGTGTCTTCACGCAACAAAAAAATCATTTATCTTTGTTTTAATTATTTTGGTACCAAAATATTTTGATAACAACACCTTGGTGCGTGTCTTCACGCAACAAAAAAATCATTTATCTTTGTTTTAATTATTT
The DNA here is from genome assembly GCA_004292865.1 of Sphingobacteriales bacterium. GTDB lineage: Bacteria > Bacteroidota > Bacteroidia > Sphingobacteriales > Sphingobacteriaceae > Pseudopedobacter. The sequence continues at coordinate 11,455 of RDXP01000144.1, read as the reverse complement.
TGGTACCAAAATATTTTGATAACCTTAAAGCAGTATCAGCCGTAATTCTGCGGTTTAGTTTAAGAATTTCGCTAATTCTGGTTTGCTGTATAAAAGTTTCTTTACATAAAAGATATGCCGAAATTTGTAAGGGAATAAGGAATTCTTCTTTTAAAATTCCACCAGGATGAATGTTTTTTAATGTTTCCATAATTGTATTGTTAATGGTAATCTACAATTTCTACCTCAAAGGCACTGATTATTAATTAAATTTTCAGAACAAAATACCTCATATTTGGGGTATTTTAAAATCATCTTATCAATTTAAAGCATTTAATTACGTATTTATGCTTGTTATTATAAGTCCTAAAATTATGCGCCAAAATTCGTGAATTCGTGGCTATTATTATCACGTTGCTTAAAAAAACTTAGGCTTCGCCTTTATTTTTTTGCCACAAATTCACGAATTAAATCGGTTAATAGAAATTACCACACCTTGCGTAAGGGATGGTAGTGGAAATCCTTTTTTTATTTTCCCCCTTCGGGGCATAAGGAGATAAAAAAAGATTGAAACGGACAGCCCGCCCCCTTTTCGGGGATACGCCCAAATATAAAAACTAAATTACCGCAGGCTCTCGCATCTGTGTAAGCTCAAAAATGGCTTCATCTATATGCCTAACGCCCTCAATGGCTATGCGCAACGTGTTTTTAACTTCTTTTAGGTTTACTTTGCGTGGATGCATTTGCGCATAAGATAAAATACGGCTAAAGGCTTCGGTTTCAAAATATTTAGATTGTTTATCGGCAATAAAATACCCACGAATAATGCCCATTTTCCAAGTAATTTTTTCTAAACCTATCTCTTTACCAATCCATTGCAGTTCTACGGTGCGTAACAAATCTTTTACTTGGCGTGGCATTGTGCCAAAACGGTCGGTGAGTTCTTTGGCAAAAGCATCTAGCTTGCTTTGGTTTTCTATAAGCGAAAGTTGGGTGTAAAGGTTGTAGCGTTCTTGTATATTGGTAACGTATTCGTCGGGAATTAGCAGTTCCATATCGGTATCAATTTGCGTAAAATTTACAAATTGTTTGGGCTTGTTATCGTCTTCAAAAAGGCCTTTAAACTCGTCGTGTTTTAGTTCCTGTATGGCTTCATCTAATATTTTATGGTACATTTCGAAACCTATCTCGGCAATAAAACCGCTTTGCTCGCCGCCAAGTAGGTTACCGCTGCCGCGGATGTCTAAATCTCGCATAGCCACATTAAAGCCACTTCCCAAATCCGAAAACTCTTCGATGGCACTTAAACGCTTGCGGGCTTCGGAGGTTAGGGTGCTTAAGGGCGGACTTAGCAAATAACAAAACGCTTTTTTGTTTGAGCGGCCTACCCTACCCCGCATTTGGTGCAAATCGCTTAGGCCGAACATGTGTGCGTGGTTGATGAGCATTGTGTTGGCATTGGGCACATCTAGCCCAGCTTCTATAATGGTAGTAGCTACCAAAACATCGTACTTACCATCAATAAAATCGAGCATTATATCTTCCAAGCGGTCGCCCTCTAACTGCCCGTGGGCAATGGCAATGCGGGCTTTGGGTACTAGTTTTTGTATAAGGCCGCCTAGCTGCATTAAATCGGCCACACGGTTGTGTACAAAAAATACCTGGCCTTGGCGGTCCAGCTCAAACTCAATAGATTCCTGAATTAATTTCTCGTTAAAAACGTGTAGCTCGGTTAAAACTGGTTGGCGGTTGGGTGGCGGCGTTTGCATTATAGATAAATCTCTGGCACCCATTAACGAAAAATGTAAGGTACGAGGAATAGGCGTTGCCGTGAGGGTTAGCGTATCTACATTTGCCCTAAATTGTTTTAGTTTTTCTTTTACGGTTACGCCAAATTTTTGCTCTTCATCAATAATTAGCAAACCCAAATCTTTAAACTTAACCTCTTTACTTACCAGTTTATGGGTGCCAATAATGATATCAACTTTGCCAATTTTTAGGGCTTCTAGGGTATCTTTTACCTGTTTTGATGATTTAAAACGGTTGATATAATCTATCCTTACCGGGAAATCTTTAAGCCGCTCGGTAAAGGTTTTATAATGCTGCATTGCCAAAATGGTGGTAGGCACCAAAATGGCTACTTGCTTGCCATCGGTGGCGGCTTTAAAGGCTGCCCGTATGGCTACTTCGGTTTTACCAAAGCCTACGTCGCCACACACCAGCCTATCCATTGGGCTTGGGCTTTCCATATCTCGTTTTACATCGGCGGAGGCTTTTTCTTGGTCGGGCGTATCTTCGTAAATAAACGATGCTTCGAGTTCGTTTTGTAAATAGGTATCGGGCGCAAAAGCCATACCCGTTTGCGCTTTACGTATGGCGTATAGTTTTATTAAATCGCGGGCAATATCTTTAACTTTTTTTTTAGTGGTTTTTTTGAGTTTATCCCACACATCGCTACCTAATTTATTCATTTTAGGCGTGTGGCCATCTTTACCACTGTATTTTGATATTCGGTTTAGCGAGTTAATGTTTACATACAACAAATCGTTATCGGCATACACCAAGCGTATCATTTCCTGTATTTTACCGCTTACTTCTACTTTTTCTAATCCTGCATATTTACCCACGCCATGGTCTATATGGGTAATATAATCGCCTGGTTTTAGGTCTCTAAGTTCTTTAAGGGTAATGGCTTGTGTGCGGGTATAGCCTCGTTTATTTTTGTATTTATAGTAACGGTCGAAAATTTGATGGTCGGTGTAGCAAGCCAGTTTTTGTTCGGCATCAATAAAACCTTCTCTGATAGAAATGTTGATAGGATTAAAGGCGATGGTTTTATCTAAATCATCAAAAATGGCATATAAACGTTCTTGCTGCTTGGCCGAATCGGTTAATATATAATTCTCAATTTTTAAACTTTCGTTTTGTTTTAGGTTGTGAATTAATAAGCTAAAATCTTTATTAAAAGAAGGTTGTGGCCTTGCATCAAAATTTATGGTGGTGGTAGCGGGGTAAAAAAACTGTTTGCCAAACTCTACCAAAGGGAAATCTTGCAGCTGGTCGGCAAGCATTTTTTGATTGGTAAAAGCGTATTTTGGGTCTATCCAATCGGGGTTTATTTGCTTATCGTTATCGGATAATGCTTTCCATAATTCGGCTGATTTTTTGTAGCCCGCTTCAATAGTATCTAATGTAAAGGCAACATCTTTAAACCAAATTGCCGAATCTTTATCGATAAATTCGAGCAGGGTGATGTTGTTTTGCGTTAAAAATTTCGACTGTACATTGGGCACAATGGTAATGGTTTTTACCTGTGCTACCGATAGTTGGTTTTCGAGTTCAAAAGTGCGGATGGTTTCTATATGGTCGCCAAAAAACTCGATGCGGTAAGGCAGCTCATTCGAGAACGAAAAAATATCAACAATGCCACCACGTATGCTAAACTGGCCAGGTTGATACACAAAATCGCAACGCTCAAAATCGTATTCTATTAAAAATTCGTTGATAAAATCGATGCTAAGTTTATTGTTTATGGCAATTTCGAGGGTATTTTTGATGAGCGAATCGCGGTCGATAACTTTTTCGGCCATTGCTTCGGGATAGGTAACAATTAGGTTTCCGTAGCCTGTGGTTTGGGTAATTTGGTTTAAAACTTCGGCCCGTAGCAGTACATTTGCGCTATCTGTTTGGGTAAAATCGAACGATTTACGAAACGATGAGGGAAAAACCAATACCTCTTTTTCCATTAAACTTTCTACATCGGCCTGAAAAAAATTAGCTTCTTCCCTATCGGGCAGCACAAAAACCATATTTTTATGAGACAAAAAATAGCTTGCCGCCACCACCAAGGCATCTAAACTGCCTATTAACCCTTTTAAATGGATGCGCTCTTTTTTAACGTTTAAGGCTTTGGCTAGGCCTAAAATGCGGTTATCGGTTTTGTAACGTTCTACTAATTGTTTACTATTCACGCTTGGGCTTTAATATCATTTACAAATTTTACCGAAACACCAAAATCTTCGGCAATTTCTTCGATAGTTAAACGGTTTCGTTGTAACGCTTTTTTTATGCCAGCTGTTTTTTCTTCGAGTTTACCTTCGATTAATCCGGCTCCGTACGAATCGGCTTTAAAAGTTTTTTCGGTGCTAATGCCATCCCAATACCTATCGTAGGTTTCTAGTTGGGCTTTTGTAAACGAACTTTCTTTAATTAAGTTGGTGGCTTCGGTAATATCTTCGGATGCCGAAAAATCGGAAGATATACCTTCTTGGTTATCTTTAATTTCGGATAAATACCTCAACCACAACACATTTAATTTTTTATCGGTAAACTTTTGGGCTTTAAATTTGGGTAATTCTATAAATACAAACTCTAAACCGGGTATTACCTTATCGGTGTTTTGGATATGTACAATTTTATAATGGTGTAAATAATTGGGTAAATCGGGCTCGAAATTTTCGTTAATAATACATAACGAATAAACTGGCTGCAAGCCTTTATACTGTTGGCCACGTTCTATTTGCTTTACAAAAGCCTTGGAGGCGTTAAATAAAACGCAACTTTTAAAGCTATCTGTCCATAACATTTGCATTTCTACAATAAAATGGCGTCCGTTTTTATCCACACACCTCACATCAACAATCGAGTTTTTAAAAACAGGTATTTCGGGGACTAATTCGGCAGGTAAATATTCTAAACTTTCGATAGGAGAATTGATGGGCAACAAGGCATTTAAAAAACTTTTTAGCAAGTGTGGGTGCTGGCCAAAAACTTTTTTAAACGTAAGATCATTTTTAGGGTCTAAATATCTCATTGCTTTTTTTTACAAATATAGTAGATTTTTGATTGTTGATTTAGGATTTTTGATTTGTCTTTCCAGCTTATAAAATTGCTCACAGATTACACAGATATACACAGATTTTATAAGCGTTGATATTTACGGTTGGCATCTCCCCTTTGGGGAGACCGAGAGGGGAAAGTAGATTTTTGATTTGTCTTTCCAGCTTATAAAATTGCTCACAGATTACACAGATATACACAGATTTTTAAACGTTGATATTTACGGTTGGCATCTCCCCTTCGGGGAGACCGAGAGGGGGAATTAAAGAGGGAAGGGAGACCGAGAGGGGAAAAATTGTGTCCTAACAATTTTTTAATGCACCTCAACCATTAGCACCACTTGTGTGCCGCAAACCACGCCATTATTATCTAAAATATCGCTGTAAACCAAAGGATTATCAATATTTTTATTCCAAATATTTAAGCGTTGTACAAGGGCTTGGCTAGCGTACGATTGATGGTTACTCAAGTTTTTAAGATTTAATCCCTCAGATTTTTGCCTGCCTATTCCGTTATCAATAATGGTGCAAATTAGCACATCTTCGGTAGGGTTTAGGTTAAAATTTAGGCTTAATTTTTTTAAACCTTGCAGGTGCATTAAGCCGTGTTTTATGCTGTTTTCTAACAAAGGTTGTAAAAGCATTGGGGGGAGTTCGTGGTAATCGGGGTCTAGGTTGCCACTTAACGTAATTTCGTATTCAAAATTAGTTTCGAAACGCATTTTTTCGAGTTCGAGGTATTTGGTTAAAATTTCTATTTCGGTAGTTATTAATATTTGTTTAAGCCCCGAGACGTTTAATATTTGCCTTGTAAGGTAGGTAAAATTACCCATTTGTTCGTTGGCAAGGTTTTTATCGCCATACATAAACTGGTGTTGTATGCTGCTTAGGGCGTTAAAAATAAAGTGTGGGTTCATTTGGCTTTTTAGGGCTTTAAGTTCGCTTTCGACGGCTTGTTTTTCGGCTGCTATGGTTTTTTGTGCTTCGTGTAGTTTTATTTTTAGTAGTTCGGTTTGTTTTTGGGTTTTGTAGCGGTTAAATAAAAAGTACGAAATGGTTGCTAACAAAACCATTAAAATACCTAACACCAAAACAATTGTTTTTTGGCGTTGAGATTCTAAGGTGGCAATTTTTTTTTGTTGAGAGAGGGTTTGTATTTGGGATTGTTTTTTTTTGGTTTCGTATTTGAACTCGGCTTTTAAAACAGCGTTTTTGTTTTCATCTTTACCAATACTATCGTTTAAAACGGTTACAAATTCAAGCATTTTTAATGCCTCAGCATTTTTATTAAATTCTTTATAAATTTTATATAGCAGTTGGGCACATTTTTTAGTTTCTAAAATGTTATACTTTTTTTTAGAAATTGAAATGCTTTTTTTTGCAAAAACCTGAGCCAATAACAATTTTTTTTTCTTGAAATTAACTTCAGCTAGATTAAAATAAATATCAGCATCTATTAAAGAAATCTTATAGGTACGAGTAATTTTTAATGCCTCTTTAAAATTAGTATGTGCGCTATCAATCTTATTTGTGTTTAAATAAATAATACCTTTAGAAACTAAATTTTTTGAAAAAGTAAATTTACTTTTAGTTAATTTTGTAGATAAAACAAAGTATTTTAAAGCCTTTTTATATTCTTTAATTTCCAAAAAAACAAGTCCAATGTTTCTATATATCAAAGATATTTCTTCTGGTTTATTTAATGATTTTTGTAGTTTATATGCTTTGTTAAAATAAACGAAAGCTGTTTTTAATTCTTTTTCTTTAGCATAAAAATAACCTATATTATTATAAGCTTGCGCAATATCACTGGTGTTTAATTTTTTATTAAAATTTTGGTTACTTTTTTCAGATGCACCAACTTTTAATATTTCAAACTGGTATTGTATAGCTTTAACAAAATTTCCTTTATTGTAATATATTTGGGATAGGTATTTGTAATCTTCAACTATATAGTTGTTTTCTTCTTCTTCAATTCCTTTTCTTTTTTCTAGGGCATTTATGCTTTTAAAAAAAAATTGTACAGCTGTATTTATTTCTCCTTTTTTTTCATAAATAGATCCTAAAACCATATAATCAAGTCCAATATCATCGTATCTTTTAAGATATAAATCAATTTTTAGTGCTTGGTTTATAAATTTTTCTGCTTTTATTAAATCGTTTTTTATAGAATAATCAATACCTAACGAGTATAAGTAATCTGATACAAAAGATTTGTATTCGTTTAGCAGTTTATAATTATTTTTTACTAGAGGTATATTTTTTAAGGCAATAGTATAAGCCTCTTTATCATAAATATCTGCTGGTTTAAAATTCCTAATAGCATCTTTTCGTAACTCTCTTAAAATATAACACCTGCCAATATCTTTTTCAGGATGTTTTTTTAGGAGTGTAAGCAGACTATCTTTAGCATTTTGGGCAAATAAAAATTGGCATACCAACAATAATATGAAGCTAAAAAAGTTAAACTTTTTCATATTATTACCTGTGTAAAAAATAAACTCTCATTCATCTACACACTTAAATTACCTATATGCACTTCAAATTCATTTTTTTTCTCCCTAGCCATAGGTACACATTTGTTATTGCCAAAATATAAATTTAAGCCTTCTTTTTTACTGTACGTTTTTAATTGCTGTATGTTTACCAAGTAGCTGCGGTGTACCCTAAAAAACCTAGCATCTTGGGCAAATAGTTCGTGAAAATCTTTAATTTTTTTGCAAACAATTAATGTTTCGGTAGCAGTAATTACGTTGCAGTAGCTGCCATCGGCCTCAAAATAATAAATATCATCAATTTTAATAAACACCAAACCATCGGCTAGGGGCAAGGCTATTTTTTGTAATTGGTTTAGGCTAAGGTTTTCTTTTAGCGCACCTACTGTTTGCTTGTTTTGTAGGTTGTTAGTGGTTATAGCCTTATTTACGGCTGCTATTATTTTGCTACTGCTAATAGGTTTTAATACGTAATCAACAGCCGATACCTCGAAGGCTTTACAGGCATAATCGCTGTATGCGGTACAAAAAATGGTTGTAAAAGTAGGTTTATCAAAATAATCGAACAAGGCAAAACCGTTTTCGTTGGGCATATCTACATCTAAAAAAACCAATTGTATGTGGTGCTGGTTTATTAGCTTTACAGCATCTTTTACATTTGCCGCTTGTGCAATTATTTGTACTTGGGGGCAATGTTGGGTAAGTATATTTAATAGCGTTTCTCTGGCGTGTGCTTCATCGTCTATAATTATGGCTCTCATTATATTTATGCTTAAAATTTTTTGCTTTATATACTCAAACTAGCATTTGGTGTAACTACACCCACATTACGCAAAGTAGCCCCATTTGTTGCCTGCAAATAAACCATTTTTGATGTAAATATTATAAACGTTTATAAACAAAAAGTATAAAATTATGAAAAAAATTACACTAGCAATTACATTATTAATGGCTGTATTTGCCATAAGTAGCTGTAAAAAAGACAAAAAAGAAGAAGTATCCATATTGGTAGGCAAGCAATGGTATTCTGAAAGAAGCGGTAGTTCGGGTAACACTTATGCTGCATTAGTTAATAATAATATTAAATGTTCTGATAAAAACCCAGCTGAACCAGCCACGAAAAGTACCTTAAATACTGTTGTATTGCCTATGCCAGTTGTAGATTACGGTATAAGTCCAATGTATATTACTTTTAATGCCGATGGTACATGGGTAAATACATTCTACAGTAGCTTTAAAAGCTGTTTAGAGGGCCAAGCTACTACCGCCGGGCAAAATGGTACTTGGAAAATAGAAGGTAACAAATTTACTTTAAACAATATGTACAAAACCATGCCAACGGTAGTGTTTACGATTAAAGAACTTACCGCTACAAGCTTTAAAATTGAAATAATTGCGCCTAACGGAGATGATTTTGAACAATCGTACAAAATTTACGATCCAACTAGGGGTTAACAGTTAGTTAGTTACTTACAAATATTTAGCTTAACATAAAAAAGCGTCATAATTTGAAATAAATTATGACGCTTTTTTATGCAATAAATTTAGATTTTTGATTGCGGATTGCGGATTTTTAATTTGCCTTTGCACCCTGTAAAATTGTGTAAAAATTACACATAATTTATAAGCCCTGATATTTACGGCTGGCATTTTATACACTCTCCCTTTGGGGGAAATTAAAAGAGAAAGAAAACCAAGTTGCGAAAGGAAGATAAGGCTTAATGCTAAAAAAAATCATAAACCATACTTAAATAAATAATGTAAAATTTACACCATTTACCACAACTATATTTTCCGCTTTATATACTCAAATCCACATTTGGTGTGCCTACACCTATGCTACACAAAGTGGCACTATTTTTTGCAAATGAATTAGCCAATTTTGAATTAAATTAAAAAACTAAAAATATGATTAAAATAATACGTTTTATAGTTTATCATATCTCTACCCAAAAATATATTAACGCCTACTGCAAATGGCTAACCAAAATGCGCAACCGCTAAGTATTGGTGTGCCATTTACAATAAAACCTATTTTGTATTTAATTTAAAAATCAACGCAAATATCACTTCGGAAACTCAAAACAATAAAAATTATGAAACAAAAATTACTTTTTAAAACAGCTATTTTAATAGCAATGGTAGCATTAGGTATAAACAGCTTTGCCCAAAATGGCAATGCTATTGCTGGCGGTAAACCAATTGATGGCGGTGGTGGCGGTGTTATTATCGGACCAAGCGAAGGTGGTGGTAAACCAATTGATCCAGTCGGTAGCACTGCACCAACTATTACAAACAATTTAGTAACAAACGTTACAAGTTCTGGTGCTACAATAAATTTTACTGTTAACCCTGGTAATGCTGCTACTACCGTTAAAGTTTATTATGGTACTCAATCGCTAGATAGTAGTAAAGACGATCAAGCTGGGTACAATACAAACATTTCATCAAACGGAAGTATTATTTTAACAAATTTAGCACCAGCTACAACCTATCAATTCAGGGTTGAAGCTAGAAATAATATTTCTACCGCACTTTCTCCTATTGCAACATTTACAACATTAGCAGCAATACCTGTTTATCATTTTCAGTTTAATGGAAGTTTATTGGCAACCGATGGGCTTACTTCGTTTACCTATAACCCAGTAACAACACCAACATACAAAAACAGTACTGCTTTAGTTATAGAGGGAATAAATTCAAATGCACCAGTAATTAGTGCCGTTTTACCTAATGTACCTCTTGGTTCATCATCAAGAACTATACATTTACGAATTAAATTTTCGACCGATAATAATCCATATGTAGAAAGCAATAACGTTTTTACTTATGGCAGTATGGCTGCTAACCATGCTTATGGTTGGGCACAACTTACCCAACAAAGTGTATCTGTTATTGGCCAACCTATCACAAACTATACTACTAGAAACATTTTTTGGGGGCCAAATGATAATGATATAATTCAAAATACTTTAGATAGATTTTCTTATCAAAACTTTACATTTGTATATGATGGCACAACAGCATTGGTTTACAAAAACGGAACACAAATAGGTAGTAAAGTAATAACTTTAAATACGGTAGGCACAACATTTTGGCTAGGTAGTGTTTTGGGCAACAGCAGGGAGTTAGTAGCAGAATTAGATGATTTACAAATTTTTAACACTGCCCTTACCCAAGCACAAATTACCGCATTAAACACAACCTTACCCCTTACCCTAACCAGCCTTACTGCCAAAGCCATTGCTACTGGCAACCAAATAAACTGGACAAGCGCAAGCGCAATAAACGTAAAAAACATAATTATTGAACGCTCGGGGGCGGATAATACCTTTACACCATTAGCCACCTTACCAACCAACGCCACCCAATACATTGATACTAACCCTTTGGCAGGCGATAATTATTACCGCCTTACCAGTATCGATAATGATGGCACCACAAATACCTACGAAAAAATAGCTTTGGTAAAAGGACTGGCGCAAGAAATTAGCCTTTACCCTAACCCCGTTACCAATGGCGTATTAAATGTGGTGGCTGGTGCCGATGCCTTAAAAAGCATCAACATTATAAACCTTAACGGTGTAAAAGTAGCATCGGCGCAAGCCATAAACAACCCTAAAAACGTAGTTATAAGCACCAATGGCTTGGCCAAAGGGGTGTATGTGCTACAAATTACAGGCGCCAAAACAAATACAATCAAAAAAATAATGATTAATTAACTTAAAAATTTTTAGTGTGAAAAGGGGAAGTATGGCGTAAAAGCCTGCTTCCCTTTTTTAATTACCCAACTCAAAATTAAAAAAATGAGAAAAAATAAAATAACCGCACATTGCCCTACTTGCAAAATTCTATTTACCATGCACACCAAAAAAAAATTCTTTTACAAAATATTATTTTACAAACAAAAATATAACCAATACTGGTGTAACCAATGCAACCATAAATTTATAATCGTAATGAGAGAAAATAAATAGTAACTTTTTAATTGCAAGTGTGCAATTTATGACTTGCACTTACACCAAATAAAATTTCATATATTCTTCCCTTTCGGGGGATTTTTTGCTCACTGATAACACTGATAGGCACAGATATTCGCATTCAAAATTTCACATTTGTGCATCTCCCTTTCGGGGGATTTTT
>RDXP01000143.1 GCA_004292865.1 Sphingobacteriales bacterium | reverse complement strand
AGAAAACCTAATTAACGAGTTTATTATGATTAATTTACGTACCCATTGGGGCATAAATTTAGATACAATAGGCGCAACATTTGGCACCCACGTTACACAGCATATTTTAAACCAAGCCCAAGCGCCAATGGATAAGGGGCTTGTACAAATTAAAAATAATACCATCACCCTTAGCCGTACTGGTAAATTATATGCCGATGGTATTGCCGCAGATTTATTTGTTGATAATGAGAAACCGTATTAAAAGTTGAAAGTTTTTTTACTTTTAAGCCCTGCCCTCTTTCCACTGTTTACTAAACGATTTATCGGCAATTTTAGGTAAATTCCTGTTTTTACCCCAAGTATTTTTAAATAAAAACTTGATGAAAAAATTTTTAGTTTTCCCACTAAAATAATCCATCAGCTTACGGCTGTTAAGGGCTTTAGAGGCAAAATACCACCCTGTTTTTTCGGCTTGGCTGGTAAAGTTATTTTTTACGGCATCTTGCCTATTAAGCAATAGCATTTTATGAATATCAATTTTTACAGGGCACACTTCGCTGCATTTACCACACAGGCTTGATGCGTAGCTGAGGTGCTTAAAATCGTCCATACCCTTTAAATGTGGTGTAATAATAGAGCCAATTGGGCCGCTGTAAGTGGTAGCGTAACTGTGGCCACCTATGTTTTTATAAATGGGGCAAGCGTTAAGGCAAGCACCGCAACGTATGCAATACAAGCCTTGCCGTTGGTTTTTTTGTGCAAGCAAATCGGTACGGCCGTTATCCAAAAGTATCACGTACATTTCTTCGGGGCCATCGGTTTCGTAGGCTTGCTTAGGGCCATTTAAAATGGTGTTATAAACCGTTAAGTTTTGCCCTGTACCGTGGGTGGCCAGCATTGGCCAAAACAAATCGAGGTCGGCAGTGGTAGGTATAATTTTTTCGATACCCACAATAGCAATATGTATTTTGGGGAAAGTAGTGGTTAAACGGGCATTGCCTTCGTTTTCGGTAATGCACACACCGCCGCTATCGGCAATTAAAAAATTAGCACCTGTAATGCCCACATCGGCACTCAGGTATTTGTCTCGAAGTAATTCGCGGGCTTTAAGGGTAAGTTGTTGTGGTGTGGCATCAATAGGTGTGTTAAATTTTTCGTTAAAAAGTTTAGCAATATCCTCTTTACTTAGGTGCATTGCTGGGGTAACAATGTGGTAAGGTTTTTGCCCCAATAGTTGCACAATGTATTCGCCCAAATCCGATTCTAGCGAGTCTATACCATGGTTTTCTAAAAATTGGTTTAAATGAATTTCTTCGGTAACCATTGATTTTGATTTGATAACCGTTTTGGCCTTTGCTTTTTTTATAATTTCGAGTATTTCTTGGTTGGCTTCGTCGGCATTATTTGCCCAAATAACTTTTCCCCCACGTTTTTGAAAGTTGGCTTCAAACTCGGGCAAAAATTTGTCCAAATTTTCCATCACTTTCCATTTTATTACATGGGCTTTCTTTTTTATATGCTCCAAGTTAGCTATACGGCTTAGGCCTCGCTCAACGGCGGTATCGTATTTACCAATATTGTTATTGATGATTTTACGGTGCCCTAAATCAAAGGCTTTGGCTTCCGTTACCTTTAAAAAATCTTCAGATAAACTGCTCATTTGTAATATATAAACACACACATATATCAACAGCCAATTTTACCCACCCTGGTAGCATGGCGACCACCTTCGAAATCGGTTGTTAAAAATATTTCTACAATGGCTTTCGCCGATTCTAGCGTAATAAACCGCTCGGGGATACACACAATATTAGCGTTGTTATGCAACCTAGCTAATTTTGCCAGTTCCAAATCCCAGCAAATGGCCGCCCTAATACCTTGGTGTTTATTGGCCGTTATGGCTACGCCGTTGCCACTACCGCATACCAAAATACCAAAGTCAAACTCCTTGCTTTCTACCGCATTTGCCACGGGGTGTGCAAAATCTGGATAATCAACCGAAGCTGGCGAGTAGGTGCCAAAATCTTTTAGTTCCTTGCAATCGCCTAAAAATTTAAACAATTCTTCTTTGTAATTAAAGCCAGCATGGTCGGCTCCTATGGCTATTTTTAAATCAGATATCATTACCATAAAAATTTATTTATTGCCCAGTTTGTTTTTTAATTCTTCTATTTCTTTTTGAAGCTTCGCTAATGCTAAATCTTTTTCGGTTATTGTTTGTTGGTTTTCACTAATTGTTTGTTGGTTCTCGCTTACAGTTTTCTCAAACTGTTTTTTGGCTGCTTCAAACTGTTTTTTTTCTTGTTCAAAAAACCAAATTTCATCTTCAAAAAGTGCGTTTATAGTTCTAATTGCTTCTTGCTCGTTTTCTATTTTCTTTTTCTCTTGTGGGTTTGTGCCTGAGTGGTGCAAAATATCGGTAGCTATTTTTAATTCTTCAATATCTAATTCGTGTTTAAATTCTTTAACAATTGTATTGTCGTCCACAAAGTTATTTTGCTCAAATATGCTCAATAGCTTATCCAATTTCGATTGATATTTATTGGTAATCCTCTCTACTTGAACAATAAAACTATCATGCGTTAATTTTTCCACAAAATCGCTTTTTGTAATAAGTGTGGTTTTATTGGTAAGGTCTAAATAATTGCGCTCAACTTTTAGGCAGGGTGTTTCTATCTCGGGTAATTTAAAGCCTAAAATGTAAATGGTGGTAATGGGTAAAACTACTTTTTTGTTGTTTACGGTATCTTCTTTTTTATACTGCTCGGCTAGGTAGTTTCTAAACCGCATTAAATCTACTTGGTTTTTAGCTTTCTGTATCTCAATTAAAACTTTTTTAAGTTCTCCAGTTTCGGTTTTAATGGTGGCAATAAAATCTAAACGATAAACCCAAATAGAGTGTCGTTCTCTAATTCTAGCTTCGTATTTTGCTACATCTTTTGGGTTGTTAAAATCAAACTCGCCTTCGTAAGTATATTCTTGTGGTTTTACTTCAATGGTTTCAATATTTTGATCTAAAAGTGTACCAATAAAAAATTTGGCAACCCTTTCGTTTTCCATTATTCGTTTAAAAACTACGTCGTATATAGGGTTTGCAATTACCATTTTTGTTGAATTTTTAAATACTTTACAATTTTACGCATTATTTTTTGTAAATGTATTTTGGATTTAATGGTTTAAAAACGTACCAATTTTTTAATTCGCAAAAAACGCTTTTTCTTCGGCTTGCTTTTGCTTATACACAATGCCCGATACCCAAATACTTACTTCGTACAATAAAAACAGCGGTAAACTTACGGTTAGCATGGTTAAAATATCAGGAGTTGGTGTTACAATAGCCGCAATTATCAGTATAATTACAACGGCGTATCGCCTTTGTGCCCGCATAAATTTAGGTGTCATAATACCTAGTTTGGATAGTATAAATATTGCAATAGGCAACTCAAAAACTATACCTGTACCCAAAGTTAACGTTGCCACAGATGATAGGTACGAATCGATGGTGATGGTGTTTTCTATAATATCACTGATTTTATAATTGGTTAAAAAATTTACCGATAATGGCGCAATGAGGTAATAACCAAACAATATGCCCATTATAAATAAAAGGCTGGCAAAAAACACAAAACCGCTGGCCGATTTCCGCTCTTTTTCTAGCAAGGCGGGTTTAATAAAACGCCAAATTTCCCATAGTAAATAAGGAAAACCAATAACTATACCTACCAGTAACGATGAATTTATTTGCAAAGTAAATTGCCCTGCCATTTCGGTATTGATAATTTTACCCGGGATAGATTTAATGCAAAAACCTGGGCCAAGGTTAAAATAATCGCCAATACGGCACATTGCTTTATAAGTCCAAAAATCGGGACGCTTGGGTCCCATAATTATGGTATCAAACAAAAAATCGTAATAATAAAAGCAAAGGCAAGTAAGCAATAATATCACCATCGCCGACCGTATTAAATGGCCACGTAACACATCTAAATGGCCAAAGAACGACATTTCGGCTTCGGTACTTTTTTTGCCTTTGTTTTTTATAGATTGTATTAAATCCATTTTTTGTAGCTATTTAGGCAGTATGGTTAGGTGTTTTGATGGTTTAACTTTCGGCACCTATTTCAAAAGTTTCCATAAATTTAGTGGTAAAATTTCCTGCTCTAAAGTTAGGGTCTTTCATTAACATTAAGTGAAATGGGATAGTGGTTTTTACGCCTTCAATCACAAATTCGCTTAACGACCGTTCCATGGTACATATTGCTTCTTCGCGGGTTTGTGCTACGCAAATTAGCTTGGCTATCATCGAATCGTAATTTGATGGGATTTGGTAACCTGCATAAACGTGGGTATCAACCCTTACGCCGTGGCCTCCTGGCGAGTGAAAGTGGGTTATTTTACCTGGGCAAGGCCTAAAATTATTAAATGGGTCTTCGGCATTTATGCGGCACTCTATTGCATGCATTTTGGGTAGGTAGTTTTTGCCCGATATGGGTATGCCCGATGCTACCTTAATTTGTTCTTTTATTAAATCAAAATTTATTACCTCTTCGGTTACAGGGTGCTCTACCTGTATGCGGGTATTCATTTCCATAAAGTAAAAGTTACGGTGTTTATCTACCAAAAACTCTACAGTACCAGCACCTTCGTAATTTACGGCTTGGCCGCCTATAATGGCGGCTTCACCCATTTTTTCTCTTAATTCGGCAGTCATAAATGGCGAGGGCGATTCTTCAACCAGTTTTTGATGACGGCGTTGTATCGAGCAATCTCGTTCGGATAAATGGCACACTTTACCAAACCTATCGCCAATAATTTGTATTTCAATATGCCTTGGGTCTTCAATATATTTTTCTAAGTACAGGCCATCGTTACCAAATGCCGCTGCCGATTCTTGCCTTGCGCTATCCCAAGCATCTTCAAAATCTTCATCTTTCCATACCTGGCGCATACCACGGCCACCACCACCAGCGGTTGCTTTTAATATTACGGGGTAACCTATTTGGTTGGCCAATTTTATGCCTTCTTTTACGTCGGTAAGTAAACCGTCGGAGCCCGGTATAGTGGGTACACCAGCTGCTTTCATGGTGTTTTTTGCCGATGCTTTATCGCCCATACCGTTAATTTGCTCGGCACTGGCACCTATAAATTTTATACCATACTCGTGGCAAATGGCCGAAAACTTAGCATTTTCGGATAAAAATCCGTAGCCTGGGTGTATGGCATCTGCATTGGTAACCTCGGCAGCCGAAATAATATTTGGAATACTTAGGTACGAGTCTTTACTTGCCGGAGGGCCTATACATACGGCTTCATCAGCAAATCGGACGTGTAAACTATCCCTATCGGCGGTGGAGTAAACGGCAACTGTTTTTATCCCCATTTCTTTGCAGGTACGTATAATGCGCAATGCAATTTCTCCGCGATTGGCAATTAGTATTTTTTTGAACATATTTTTTTTGATCAACTTTATTGATATACAATTACTGAATAATGTTACTCGAAAAAAGTATTAAACAGCCTCTATTAAAAACAAAGGTTGGTCGTATTCTACCGGTGTAGCATTATCTATCAAAATTTTAACAACCCTGCCCGATACCTCCGATTCTATTTCATTAAAAAGTTTCATCGCTTCAATTACGCATACTACTTGACCTACCGATACCTCATCGCCTACGTTTATAAATGGGGGTTTTTCAGGATTGGCCGACCGATAAAAAGTACCTATCATAGGTGATTTAATAGGCATTTGCTTGCTATCGTCAACAGCAATAGGCACTACAGCTACTGGCGATACAGGTAAGGGTTGCGGTGCATGCGCTTGTGGTAGCACTTGTGGTGCAACGGTAGCGTTTACAAAGGTGGGTTCTTGATTGGTTTTTATTGTGATTTTAAAATCAGTTTCTTCAATCGAAACCTCGTTCACGCCTGATTTAGCTACAAACTTTATCAGATCTTGAATTTGTTTAATATCCATTCCCATTTTTATATTGGTTTTTTTTGTGTAAAATTTAAGGATAGTTTAAAGCGAATATAATAATTTATTCAAAAATAAATAGGTTTAATAGGCCCATTTTAAATAAATAGAGCCCCAGGTAAAGCCACCGCCAAAAGCGGCCAATATTAAATTATCGCCTTTTTTAAGTTTGCCCTCAAGCTCCCATAAGCATAATGGGATAGTGCCGTTGGTGGTATTTCCGAACCGTTCAATATTTATCATCACTTTATCTGGCGTTATGCCACACCTATTTGCAGTGGCATCAATAATACGCTTATTGGCTTGGTGGGGCACTAGCCAAGCAATATCATCGGCCGTTAAGTTATTGTTTTCCATTACTTCGGCAGCTACATTGGCCATATTGGTTACAGCAAATTTAAAAACAGCTTGCCCCTCTTGGTGTAAGTAATGCTCGTTGTTATCAATGGTTTGGTGTGTGGGTGGGTGTAAGGACCCGCCCGCTTTTTGGTATAAATGCGCCCCGCCCGCCCCGTCGGATTTTAATACCGAATCTATAATTCCATAGCCTTCGGTATTAGGTTCCAGCAGTGCTGCACCACACCCATCGCCAAAAATGATGCAGGTGGTACGGTCATTATAGTTGATGATAGATGACATTTTATCGCCACCTACTACCAAAACTTTTTTATGTTTGCCCGATTCGATAAACTGTGCCCCTGTTTGTAAGCCAAATAAAAAGCCCGAGCAAGCAGCGTTTAAATCGTAACCCCAAGCGTTTACCGCACCTATTTTATTGGCCAATACTACGGCTGTTGCCGGAAAAAACATATCGGGCGTAGTAGTGCAAAAAATAATTAGGTCTATTTCTTTGGCACTTATACCTCGTTTTTGTAACAAACCGTTAACGGCGGGTACGGCCAAATCTGATGTTGCCAAGCCTTCGCCTTTTTGTATTCGTCGTTCTTTTATACCTGTACGAGAAAGTATCCACTCATCATTGGTATCAACCATGGTTTCGAGTTCTTGGTTGTTAAGCACATAATCGGGTACATAACCATTAACTGCGGTAATTGCAGCATAAATTTTACTCATATTATAAAGGTATTATTTATCGTTAAAAACGGCTTTAAACTGGTCTATCAATTTGGTTTCTACCATTTCTTTCGATAAAAGCAGCATATTTTTTATAGCCTCGGGGCTTGATATTCCGTGACCGATGATTACTGGAGCGTTTACACCTAAAATAGGGCTTCCTCCGTATTGTTCATAGTTAAAGCGATCAAAAAACGCATCTTTCATCCCCTTTTTTAGGGTTAAAACATAAAAAGATTCGGCCAATTTTAACACCACGTTTCCTGTAAAACCATCACATACAATTACATCGGCTTTATCATTAAATAAATCGCGGCCTTCGAGGTTGCCAAAAAAACTTATTGCTTCCGATTGTTGCATCAGCGTAAAAGCCGCTTGTGTTAATAGATTTCCTTTTTCCTCTTCTTCGCCAATATTCATTAAACCAACTTCGGGCTTGGCTACTTGGTGAATATGTTGGGCATAAATACTGCCTAAAATCCCAAACTGCAAAAGCATTTCGGGCTTACAATCGGCGTTAGCGCCTACATCTAGCAATACCCCAAAGCCTCCTTTTAACTTTGGTACAATAGATGCTATTGCGGGCCTAATTACACCAGTAATTGCTTTTACACTAAACATAGCACCTACCAGCATGGCTCCTGTATTGCCAGCAGAGGCAAAAGAATCTAGTTTGCCTTCTTTTAACATTTGAAAGCCTACCGAAATGCTGGAATTGGGTTTTTGTAAAATTGCTTTGGCTGGGTGTTCGCCCATGCCAATAACCTCGGTGGTATGTATATACTCGAACAATTGAGGGTTAAAACTATGTTCGGCCAAAATAGGCAAAGCAAGGTCTTTGTTTCCAATCAAAACAAGGTGTTGATTGGGTAACAATTGCTTGTGCGCTTCTATTGCTCCTAGTATAGTAGCCTTGGGGGCGTAATCTCCGCCCATAATATCTAAGCCTATTTTCATTTAAAATATGCGCTTGGGTGAAAGGCGTTTTAAACATTTGTACATTTCTTAGTGTTTAAAAGGGTGTACAAAAATGCTTGATTTTAAAAAATCAGCTTAGGCTATTTTGGTGTTTTCGATAATCAGTTTACCTTTAAAATAAAGGTTACCATCAACATTATATGCCCTGTGTGGCAAGTGTACGGCACCTGTTTCTTTACAAGTCCATAATGATGGGGCTGTTGCTTTGTAATGCGTTCTTCTTTTGTCTCTACGCGATTTGGATATTTTTCTCTTTGGATGCGCCATAATTTCTAGTGTTTAATTGTTTTTTATATTCTTTAAAATATCCCAACTGGAATTTTTTGTATCAAATTCTTCTTTTTTACCTGTTGATAATGCTATTATTTTAGCTAACATTTCTTTATCGCAAGTTTCCATTTCGCCTGGCTTGGCACATATACTTACGTAAGGCACTGCTAGGTTTAACATTTCGTAAATAAAAACCGAAATATCTATCTCGCTTTCGTTTTTACTTAAAATCACCACTTCGTCTGTACTGTTACCTAAATCTTCGTAAGAAAATTTAGCTATAAGCCTATCTTTTGTTTCAATTGTTTGCGGGTAATTGGCCAAGCATTTATCGCAACTTAAAAATATATTACCCTTAATATGGAAATCAAGAATTAACATTGTTTCTTGTTTCTCTAAATTAAGTACCACATTACACGCTCCGTTTTTAACCAACGAATACTCAAATGCACTAAAAAAAGCATCTTCAATTTCATAAAAAAATTGATGTTTGCCTATTTTTAATCCTGTAAAGGGCAATAAAAACAACTTTAAGGGTTTCAATACCTATAATTAAGCCTGCAAAATTACGAAAAAATATGATGTGCAAAAGAGTTTTTTTTATCGAGGCGTTTGCTTTGTTTGTTTTAAGGTGCGTTTGCCTATTTCAATTTCCTTTTATTTAAAAAAATTATTAAACAAGTAATTTAATGTTGTTTTAGTGGCAATAATGTTAAGCCAGTATAAAAAACGTTATAATTCAAATTATTTTGGTTCTTAATTTTAATTGATTTTTTGCTTAAATTTACCATTATTGAAGTGTTTTTTAATGATTATTTGTATTCTTTTTAAGAAACAACTATACGCCAAATATTTATTTAAATTAAATTATTTTTTTCTTAACGGCCTTATACTTTAAGCCGTATAAATTTTATAGTTTGGTAATCGGATATAGAATTATAAAAATAAATATTGTTTGTAACAAAAAAGTTACATTATATTTGTTGTATCGTTTACGATTTTAAAACACGCAGAACAATAATTTTAAGTGCAATTATTTATTAATAAAGTTAATTAATTTACAAAAAACAAGGGTATGAAAAATCTTTTTAGAATATTATTTGCCATCAATATTATATTGGTGGGTAAAGCATTGGGGCAAACCATTACTGTTGACGCCAGCATTACAGGCCGGCAACAAGCCATAGATGGCTTTGGTACTTGCTTATCGGGTACATCGGGCGAGCAGCAATGGTTTCAAAATTTGTATTTTGATGATGCGGCTTGTTCTATAGTACGGTTTGATATGACGCCCGATTTTCAGTCAGCTTATTCTAATAATACCTATAATTCGCCTTGGTTTCACGATAACCCATCATTGCCTGGGCCGGATAATAACAATGTTAGAACGTACACCAACGCAAGCGATTACACAAGAACTTTTGCTGGCAGAAACGCCCAAATTGCTGTAATGGGGCCTGATATTAATAGCAATATTAATTTTTTTAATTATAACGCTACATTTCCTAAAGTGGGTGGTATAATTGCCTCTATTGGCGATAGTAAAAAAGTTTCTTTAGGTGATTTTAAAATTACAGGTTCGATATGGTCGCCAATGCCTTGGATAAAAATTGCATCGGGAAACACGTACCAAAACTCCGAAGGTATTTTACCCGCTAATAATACACCATTTCCATTTATTTGGGGAGGTAATTTTGTAGGTGGCAAAATAGATGTAAGCAATACTCCTTTAGCTGTTTTTTTTGATGGGATAGAAAACACAAGTGCATTAACCCAATTTGCTAGGGCAACCGCAGCGTATATACGAGGTTTTCAAAATGCTAATAATGTTAAATTATACTCGTTTAGCATACAAAACGAATTAAATTTTGAAACCTTTTACAACAGCACTTTTTACCCCTTATCCTCACAATACATAGCCGCATTGCTGGCTATTAGAAAAGAACTAGATAAATACCCTGATTTAAAAAACATACAAATTATGGGACCCGAAGATTTACTTAGCGACCCAACTTATGCCCTTTGGCAATATGGAGGTGGCGAAACTACCGTACATAAAAATTTACAATATTTACAAAATATAGCGGCCGATGCCGAAGCAAATAAAGCGGTAAGTTATTTTAATATACATGGTTACGCTGCAGATGGCATAGGTTCGGCTGGTGCTAATCCTGTATCGTGGGATAGGTGGGCTAATGGTTGGCTAAGTTCGCCCGCACCTGGCATACCCGATAATGTAAAAGGGTTTAAAGCGTATAATAAAAAATCGTGGATGACCGAAACATCGGGCGAAAATACGGCTTGGTTATATCCTACTACTGGCTTCCCTAATGGTGGGGCATTTAGCATTGCCTTAAACATTTACCAAGCACTTACATCTGGTTATCAAAGCGGTTACGTTTATTGGCAAATGGCCGATGATGGCGTAGGCGCAAGTGGTTCTACCCTTACAGGATCGTCTGATGGGGTAAACGCTCCAAAATATATTGCATTTAAACATTTTTCTAAATATATACGCCCCAATGCTGTACGTTTAAACGCCTCGTTTTCGGGCAGTAGCGATGCGATACAAGCCTGTGCTTTTGTACACGATGCCAATAAATCTTTAACTTATGTTGTAATAAACTCGGAAAGTGCACCAAAAACTGTTAGCATTAATGTACCCACAAATTTAGGTTTTACTTTAAACACATTAGATGGTTACAGTTCGAGCAATAATAGCTATTGGCAAAACACCAAATACAATATTATTGAAAATAATGTGAGTGTAACCTTGCCTGCATACAGTGTAACTACGCTTTATGGTAGCATTCCCAATGTGTTAAGCGTAAACTTGGTAAGTTTTACCGCAAAAAATGCTATTGCCGGAAATATTATTAATTGGAAAACTGCAGCCGAGAAAAACAACTTGGGATTTGATATTTTAAAATCGACCGATGGCTTAATTTATACCAAAATAAAATTCGAAAAAACGAAAGCACAAAATGGAAATAGCAATGAACCGATTATTTACAACAGCCTAGATAGCCAACCTAGCCAACAAATAACTTATTACAAGTTAAACCAAGTTGATGAAAACGGCAATATAGAAACGTATGGACCTGTAAGTGTAAAAACGGCTTTAGGCGATGGCGAAGTAAAAATATACCCTAACCCTGCATCTAATATATTTTATATCAACACAGTACAAAGCGACACCAAAGTAACCATAAGCACATTAGATGGAAAAGTAATAAATACATTAAACACGCAAGATAAAGTTACGGCTATTGACGCAAGCAAATGGCAAAACGGTGTTTACATTATTCAAGTACAAACGGGTACGCAAACGTTAGTAAAAAAACTATTGGTAAGTAAATAATTTTAATAAAGTGTGGTAGCAATGGTGTTTCGGGTTTTATTTAAAAGTTAAATGTTTTAGTTTTAAAATAAACAAAAGGCGAAGCCTTTATTTTATGTGCCACGAATACACGAATAGAGGGGGCAGTAAATAGCTTGTGTTAAAAATTTAGTTGCCCCCAAAAGGCAGTTAAATTTTTTAACTCGGCTTTATGTTTTTGCGAAAATTTTAGCAAGCGTTGCTGTAATAAATTACCGCAAAACTGGGGATGTATAAAAAATACGGTGCAAGGTAAACCCGCATTAAATAGCACTTACCTGCCTACTTGCCGGCCAGCAGGCGTGTGAGCGGAAGGCGGGGTTAGCTTTGCTTATAAAATACTAGCCTAGGTTTTTCAGCATATTTTTCAAAAAAACTACGGCTTTACGCTATCTTTTAGCTTGGCTTGTTCTTTGGCTTTTTTCTTAAAAAACCCTCGTAACAAAAAATTGTGTTGTAGGGCTTCCATGTTTTCGTCGAGTTTTTTGGTGCTGGTTTTAAGGTTTGATAGGGTTGCTTTTAAATCTTGTGCCGATGTTTTATCGTTTAGTAAAAGGCCTAAAGTGTTATCGCTGCTATTAAGTTTTTGGCTGGCGGTATTAAGGTTATTGGTAAATGTGGCGGCGTTTTTGGCCGATGTTTGTATTGATGCTACCGAGTTTTTTAAACGAGGGAAAAGGCTGGTATCGGTTAAAAGTTTATCGGCTATACCGCCTTTGGTATTTAGTTTGGCACCAAACTGGGCAAACTGTTGGCTAAGTTTATTGGCGTTTACGGTGGTGGTTTGGAGGTTGCTAATGGCACTTTTTACTTTTTGGGCCATGCCCGAATCGGTTAGTAACATGCCTATTGTGCCTTTGCCTTGTACCATATTATTGGTTAATATTTTTAGGTTATTGGTAATGGTTATCAGGTTTTTATTGTTGGCTTGTAGGGTTTTCATAATATCGTCGGTAGATAGGGTTGGGTCCACTTGTAGCCTATCGCCTTCTTCAACAAAGGGAAACTTAGGGTTTCCACCAGTAATAACCACAATTTTATTTCCTATTAAACCATCGGAGCTGATGAGGGCTTTTGCGTCTTTGTGTATGTATTTGTGGGCTTCTTCTTCGAGGTTCATAAAAACCTGCACTTGCGAGGTGCCAAAAAATTGTATTTTTTTTATGGTACCAATTTTTACGCCCGAAAACCAAACGTTGTTACCCGCTTTTAGGCCTTGTATATCGTTAAATACTACGTTTACCGAAAAGCTTTTGTTGAACGCTTTTTTTTGACTGCCGAGGGTAAACACGCCAATTACAAATATGAGGAGGCCTATAAATATAAAAATACCTACGTTGATGGCTTTTTTGTTGTTTTCTTGCATAGCTTTATTGTATAAAATTATAGTCGTAAAAGGGTTTTATTTGCGCATCGGGCTGGCTAAAAATAGCATCGAAAGTGCCTTGTCGGTCAAATTTTCCGTCTAGCAGCATGGCAACACGGTTACCTACTTCTTTGGCGCAGGTAAGGTCGTGGGTAATAATTATCGAACTTGTTTTATATTGTTGTTGTACTTGGTTTATTAAATTATTTATCTCGAAACAGGTTATGGGGTCTAGGCCTGCCGTAGGTTCGTCGTACAGCATAATTTCGGGTTTTAAAATAAGCGTTCGGGCTATACCTATGCGTTTTCGCTGCCCGCCCGATAGCTCGGCGGGCATTTGGTTAATAGTTTGCGATAGGCCTACGGCATCTAAAACCTCTTCTACGGCAACGTTTATTTGTTGTTTTTTTAGCTCTCGGCGGTTGCGTACCAGCGGAAACTCGAGGTTTTCTCGTATCGTCATGCTATCGTACAGGGCACTGTTTTGGAACGAAAAGCCAATGCGCAGGCGTAGTTTTAATAGCTCTTTGTACGAAATATCATCCACCGTATTGCCTAATACTTTTACCAAGCCCGAATCTGCTTTTAACAAGCCCGAAATTATTTTTATAAGTACCGATTTGCCTGTACCCGATTTGCCTAGTACCACCAAGTTTTCGCCTTTATATAGGTTTAAGCTGGCACCTTTTAAAACCTCAAAATCGCCAAAAGCAATTCGTAAATCGTTAATTTCTATTACCGTTGGGGTATTTTGTGGGGTTGCGCTTTTTTGTTCCATAGTTGTTTAAGTTCTAAATAACGCAAAAAACTGTACGGTAATTACCTCTTCGATAAATACCAAAAACATGCCTATTACAACCGCCGAATTTGCCGCCTTGCCCACACCCTCGGTACCTTTTAACGAGTTATACCCTTGGTAACAGCCTACCATGCTTATAGTAAAGCCAAAAAGTACCGCTTTTATGGTTGAGGCGGTAATGTCTAAAAAGGTTATTTGCTCCAATGCCGACTCGAAAAATATTTTATAACTCGTGTTTTCGCTTACCGTAACATTTAGTAATGCGCCCAAAAGCCCAATAAATGCGGTGTAAAAGGTTAAAATAGGTAAAGTGATGGTGGTGGCCAAAACCCTTGTAGTAACCAAAAACTTAAAAGGGTTGGTTGCCGATACTTCCATGGCATCTATTTGTTCGGTTACCCGCATGCTGCCCAGCTCGGCACCAATGCTGGAGCCTACCTTACCTGCCGAAATTAACGCAGTTAATAGCGGGGCCAGTGTGCGTAACAAAGCAATGCCTACAAGCGATGGTAACCACGATTGTGCACCAAACTCGGCCAGCGATGGCCTAGATTGTTTGGTAAAAACAATGCCTGTAATAAAGCCCGTTACCGATATAAGGGGCAAAGTTTTTAAGCCAATATTATAGCATTGTTTAATTAATTCTTTTCCCTCGTAAGGGGGCAAAAAGCCTTCTTTAAAAAAACGTATCGTAAACCTATACACATCATACAAAGTAATAAACATACGCAAAAACCAACCTAAAGGCTTGTTGGGCGGGCTTGTTGCTTGCAAATTAGGCGTTTTATGTCTCATGCTTTTTTGTTTGAACAATAATATAATTGTTAGCTATATATTACAATATTCCATTTACTAATTGTGAAAAAATAAAAGTAGAAATTTATTGTGAACTAAACTTTTTAAGGTAATAAATATTTTAAGTAAGGTAATATTAATTCCATATCATTTTGGAAAACCAAGGCCAATGTTTCATCACATCAGCTAGCCCCGCCATCCGCTCATACTGCACAAGGCCTTAGCCACAGGGCAGGTATCCGCTACTGTCGGGTTTAGGTACGCAGGGCGGTGCTGTTTATGCAGGTTTACCTTGCCCCTTGCTACAATTTTACGTCTAAATAATGCGCCCATGGTCGTGTATTTAATGGCTATAATGATGTCGTTTTTTTTAGGTAAAATATTTACGCTACTTTTAACGCATAAAAATCACAATAATTTTAAGGAATGGAAATATTAGAGCTTAACGATTTAAAAAAAAGTACGGTTAAAAAACAATTCGATAAAGTAGTAAAAAACCTGCAAGACAATGATTTTAAATCGGCCGATGTAAAAAAAATGCAAAATACGGGTTTTTACCGGGCCAAGCTGGACGATACCAACCGCCTGCTTTTTAAGTTTGGCAAATATCAAAACAAAACCTACCTTATTGTTTTAGAAGTAATTTTAAACCACGCTTACGAAAAATCGAGGTTTTTAAACGGCGCAGTATTTAAAGAGAGTGATTTATTGGCCATAACATCCCCCGATAAAATCGAAATCCAAGATATTGAACCCATTAATTACATCAATAAAAATCAACGCAAAGTATATTTTTTAAACAAAACCTTATCGTTTGATGATGTGCAAGAACAAGCCTTGCAACTTAACAGCCCTTGCATAATTATAGGTTCGGCGGGAAGCGGCAAAACGGCTATATCGCTCGAAAAAATGAAAACCCTAACGGGTAAAATACTATATACCACACGGTCTAGCTATTTAATGGAAAGCGCATCGCAACTGTATTATAGCAACGATTACGAAAACCCACAGCAAGAAATAGATTTTTATACCATTGATGAGTACTTGTTTACCTACCATTTACCGCAAGAAAAAGAGGTAACTTTTAAGGTTTTTGAGCAATGGATAAGCCGCTACAAACAAGCCTATAAAATTAAAGATAGCCACAAAGTTTACGAAGAGTTTAAGGGCGTAATTACAGGTGGGCAAATAAATTGTGCCTATTTAAGCGAAGCCGATTATGTTAATTTAGGCATCAAGCAATCTATTTTCCCTGCAGACCAAAGAGCCAGCTTGTACCAATTATTTACTAAATACTTGGATTGGATGAAGGAAAGCAAGCATTACGAAGTAAACTGCCTTGCCTTTGATATTTTGCCTAAAATTACGCCCGAATACGATTATATTATTGTGGATGAGGTGCAAGATATACCCAATATTTTATTACATGCCTTGCTAAAATCGTTAAAAAAAGAAGAAAACTTTATCCTCTGCGGCGACTCGAACCAAATTGTACACCCCAATTTTTTCTCGTGGACACAGGTAAAACAGTTATTTTACCATCAAAACCTAAAACAAAATATTACCCATATTTTATCGGTAAATTACCGTAACACACCCGAAGTTACCACCATTGCCAATAAATTATTGATGCTTAAAAACGCCAGGTTTGGTAGTATTGATAAAGAAAGTTCGTACTTGGTACAATCAAACGCTAGCCACAAAGGCGTGGTAGAATTTTTAGAATGTACTACCGCCACACAGGTAGATATGAATGTGAAAACCCAAAAATCGGTAAAGTTTGCCATTTTGGTTTTGCGTAACGAGGATAAAGCCGAAGCCCGCAAGTATTTTCAAACGCCGCTGCTGTTTTCGATACAAGAAGCTAAAGGGCTGGAGTACGAAAACATTATACTTTTCAACATCTTATCTAACAACGCTGCCGAATTTAGGGCCATTGCCAGCGGTATTAATAAAGAAGATATTACCGAAGAAAGTTTTAACTATTCGCGAAATAAAGACAAAACCGATAGAAGCCTGGATGAATATAAATTTTACATTAACTCGCTTTATGTGGGCATTACCCGGGCTATGCACAACCTTTATGTGCTGGAAACCAACAAAAAAAACGAGCTGTTGCACCTGCTAGATTTAACCGATTTTAAAACCAAAACAAGCCTTGCCAACCAACAATCAACCTTAGAGGATTGGACAAAAGAAGCCAATAAACTTGCCAAACAAGGTAAAGACGAACAAGCCGAAGCCATTAAAAACCAGTATTTAAAAAAACAACCGTTACCTTACATTCCATTAGATAACGAAGCTTTACTGGCATTGTTACCACAGGCCTTAAACAAAGATTTTTACAATAAAAAAGCCAAAGATAAACTGTTTAACCACGCCATTATAAACTTTAACCTTACGCATTTAAACCAGCTATCGGTACTAAAATACAATGCGGCAAACAACTGGGCAACTGAGGGGAAAAACTATTTGCGCCGTACCTACAACGAGTACGCTACAGATAACCTAAAAGTTTTAATCCCTAAGCTGGAAAAATATGGTATTGATTATCCCAGCGAAGTAAACCACACGCCATTAATGCTGGCCTGCTATTTTGGTGCCGAAAAAATTTGTAACTATTTGGTTAATAACGGTGCCGATACCACAGCAGTAGATATGTTTGGTAAAAATGCCTTACAGGTAACTTTAGTAAATGCCTTAATGAACGCAGGTAAAAAAAACGAGCTTATAAAAAACGCATTTAAGTACTATAAAAACGAGCCTATTAGGTTACAGTTTGCCGATAAATTAATTAAAATTGATGCCCACCAAGGCGAATATTGGATGCTACAATTTGTATTAGCCACTAGCCAAATGCGCCTATCATCCATGGCTATTAAAATGGATAACGGTACATTATACACTGAAATATTTACCACGTTTTTTGAGGGCATAGCCGATAGTATTATACCCGATTTTAGAAAAAAACGAACCTACATATCGTCGTTATTGGCAAAAAACGAAATAAATAGAGACGATAAGTACAATAAAAAGCTATTCCTAAGGCTTAAAAATGGCATTTATATATTAAACCCCGATATAAAAATATATGCCAACAACAGCTGGCTAAGCCAACAAGGTTTTTATGGGCTTAGCACATTTAAAGATTATTTAAACCCTCAAAATCAGCGGTTTTTAGCGTTTTTTAAATAGTAAGCATTTGTATGTTTTATTGTAT
>RDXP01000068.1 GCA_004292865.1 Sphingobacteriales bacterium | reverse complement strand
AAGCATCAAAAAAGTGGTGATAGCTAAATAATAATTGCTAAAAGCACAAAAAACAATTAAAAACCCAAAAAACCGCCTAATATTTAGGCGTTTTTTTTTTGCTATAAAGTTACGAATTTTGTTTTTTTTTAGTTCTAACGAAATACTCTATTACCCAAAAAAAACAGCCAAGAGGCTAATGGTAACTTGTAAAAAAATATGTTAATACAATAGCACTCTTAGTTAGAATATATGTAAAAACGAAACAAAAAAATCTCTAGTTTTATATAAAATTATAACCAAATTATAACAAGTGTAAAGCACTTGTATTTATTAACCAATTATTAAATAAAAAAACAGATGAAAAAAGTATTATTTTTTTGTGTTTCCCTGTTGTTTTGTGAAATAGGATTTTCTCAAACAAAAATTCTCTCGCTTGGAGAGTCAACAACAGACTTTGGCCCTAGCTACCGCCGTAAAATGTGCGAATTATTAACCGCCGACGGCATTAGTTTTAACATGGTAGGTCCCAAAAACGATGGTGCCACTACCTACGATGGCGACCATGCAGGTTACAGTGGCCGGCCATGCGATTTTGTACAGTTACAATTAGAATCATTTTATGCCTCGTACCCCGCCGATATTATTTTAATATGGGAAGGTACTAACGATTGTGGCTGGGCTACAGTTGGTGGCTCAATTACGCCACTTAGCACCTTGGTAGATAAAGCCTGCCAGTTATATCCTAATGCAAAAGTGTTGGTAGCATCTATTCCTCCAATGTCATACAA
The DNA here is from genome assembly GCA_004292865.1 of Sphingobacteriales bacterium. Classification (GTDB taxonomy): domain Bacteria; phylum Bacteroidota; class Bacteroidia; order Sphingobacteriales; family Sphingobacteriaceae; genus Pseudopedobacter. The sequence continues at coordinate 4,160 of RDXP01000068.1, read as the reverse complement.
TGCGTATGAAAGCCCTGCCGATGGTCGCTTACCTGGTGTAGCACAAGCCAATGGGGTTGCATATAATAATGCAATGCCTGGTATGTGTAATACTAAATTTAGTGCGGGTAAAAAAGTGTATTATGTTAATGCAACCTCACTAACACTAGCAACTGATATTAGTAGCGATGGCATTCACCCCAACCAAGTAGGCTATGATAAAATGGGAACCATATTTTACAATGCAGTAAAAACAGCTTTAGGCAGCGCACCCGCAACTAACTTGGGCTTCGAAAATGATTTTGCATCTTGGGGCACTTATGGCACAGCCAGTATCAGCACCACTGCTGCCAACGTTCGTTCGGGTACAAAATCGGGTTTTTTCTCGAACGGTGGTGCTAATTATACCGTTACAGGCTTAACCCCAGGTGCAACTTACTCGCTCAAAGGTTGGGTTAAAGCAGTTAGCGGTCCAGACATATTTATAACGCTGAATAATTATGGCGGCGGTGGGCAAGTGGGGCAGCAGATGACGTCCACCAACTGGACACAGTCGGGCGATATTGTGTTTACGATGGGTGCCAGCAACACCTCGGTAATGGTAAGTGCCTGGACAGGTGCTACCAGTTCGGCCTATTTTGATGATTATGTTGTAAGCCCTTATAATCAAAGTGGTATTACAGGCAATGTAAACTTAGATACTTGGACAAATATTGGAGGAACAACGATAAGTAATATCCCCATAAACACTACACCTAATAGCACAACAACCTTAACATCGTTAGAAATACCTAGCAATAGCTCTGATAGTTATGGAGTGCGTATAAGAGGATATATTGTACCCACTACCACAGGTAATTATACTTTTTATGTGGCTGGAGATGATAATTCGGAGTTTTACCTAAGTAGCAATAATTTACCAGCTAATGCTACCCGCATTGCTTACCATAACGATTGGACAAACGCCAGAGAATGGACAAAATATCCCACCCAAACATCTACAGTTAGAAGCTTAACGGCAGGGCAAAAATACTTTTTTAAAGCCTATATGAAAGAGGGCTTTGGTGGCGATAACCTTGCTATCGGCTGGACGGGCCCAGGCATTGGTAATGTTACTGTTATTGGCGCAAGCAATTTAGATAAATACATCCCCACAGGTGCCTCAGGCGAAATGACAGCAGATAAGGCTACAATAAATACACCAGTAGCGGTTTCGGGTGTATCCATTTACCCTAACCCTGCTAGCAATAGCTTTAATGTAAGTAATACTGATGCCAACGCAAGCATCAGCGTAACAACACTAGCTGGTAAGGTAATTACTAGTGTAACTGCTAACGGCAACCTTACCACAATTGATTCGAGCAATTGGAGTGCTGGAGTGTATATTATACAGGTACAATCAGGCGCATCAACAACAGTAAAAAAAGTGGTAATAGCTAAATAGATTATAGCATTACACGCAATAATTAAACCTCAAAGGTAGCCTAAGTTTTAGGCTACTTTTGGGGTTTTTAGCTATAAAAGTGCTATTTTTTTATCTATAAAACCCAAGTAAACAAAAAAACTAATCTTCTTGTACCAGCATTTTCCCTGGTTTTCCTATTACTTTATACTTATTTTCGCCTATCAGAATGGCGTTGTAATTGGCTTTATTGTTCAATAATTTTATTGCCTCTTTTAATTCGTTATCGTACTGGAAAGCCTGTTGCGCTTTACCTTTATCGTAATAATAGCGTTGTACAATTTCGCTTTCCAATACCCTTTTAATTTCGGGTTTATATTGGGTTAAATCGTCTTTTTTAGTAAGGTAAACCTTGGTTTTTAAAGTTTCTAATTCGGTTTTTAATTCGGTATAGGTTTTTTCTTTTTCGGCTTGTTTTAGCAATGTTTGCAACATGGCTTCGGTTTCGGTTTGATAGCTATAATCTTTATTACTTAAATAGGCCACAAAGCTGGCATAATCGGTATCGCTTAAATGGAAATCTTTGGCGGGTAAAATTTGAGGGTTTTTTTGCACAAAACTACTTGCGTAATCGAACAATAAATACTTGCTAAGTAACGATTGGGTAATTTGATGATAGGTATAAGGGGCTATATACACATCGGGATATATGCCACTACCATCGTAAACCGAGCGGCCGTTTTTGGTTTTAAATTCGGTTTTTAACGAATCCGAAAACTTGTTTACCGCACCATCCTGGGCTCGGTGGGTATAATCTAAGGCTTGTATGCACCTGCCCGATGGGGTATAATATTTGGCTACTGTAATTTTTACTAGGCTATTGTAAGGTAGGTTAAAGGTTTGCTGTACAAGGCCTTTACCAAAACTTTGCTGGCCAATGATAACGGCTCGGTCTAAATCTTGAAGCGAGCCTGCTACAATTTCGGATGCCGATGCCGAGCGGTTATTTACCAATATAATTAATGGAATTTGTGCATCTACTGGTTGTATGTATGTTTTGTAGTTAATATTTTTTTCTTTATTTCGGCCTTTTTGTAAAACTACTTCTACATCTTTGGTTACAAATAGGTTAACAATTTTAACGGCTTCCTGCAATATGCCACCACCATTATAACGTAAATCGAGTACGATGCCTGTTGGGTTACTTTTTTTAAGGTCGAGCAAAGCATTTTTTACTTCTTGGCCCGAGTTTTCTAAAAATTTATCTAATTTAATATAACCCACATTGTTCCCCATAAGGCCATAGTAGCTTACATTGGGTTGGCTTATTTCGGCCCTAAAAATATTTTTATCCATATTTTTCCCCTCGCGGCCTATAATAATTTTTACGGCTGTTTCGCGTGGGCCTTTTAAAAGTAGGCTTACTTGTTCGCTTTTTTTACCTTGTAGGGGTATGCCATCAATAGATACAATTTCATCACCAGCCCTAATATCAGCTTTTTGTGCTGGAAAACCCTCAAATACATCGGAAATATATACCTTACCGTTTCGATAAAACACTCCTGCACCTATGCCCCCATACTGGGTACTTACATATTTCATTTTGTAATCTTCTACGTCCGATTCGGGCACATATTCGGTATAAGGGTCTAAGTTTTCTAGCATGGCATCAATACCTGTTTTAATAATTTTAGCCGAATTTACATCGTCCACATAGCTCATGTTTAGCTCCTTATATATAGAGGCAAAAATATCTAGGTTTTTACTTATTTGAAATAAATCATCCTGAAAAGAGAAAAACAGTAAAGTAAAGCCAGCAAAAACACTTATTAAAATTGTTTTTTTGAGTTTGGATAGGTTACGCATACATGAAATTAAAAAAATAAATGTACAAAAATTTATGTGCTAGAAACGGATAGTTGCTTTTTCAATGACATCTGTTTGGTATAGGTGCTGTTTATTTTTTAGCCAAAGTTTCAAATTTGGGCCAAAAACCATCGTTGGGTAAAGGTGCAAATATAGTTACAGGTTCTTTTTTTATAGGATGAATAAACTGTAGCTGGCGGGCGTGTAAACAGATGCTTCCTTTGCGGCTTCCACGTGGGTAACCATATTTATTATCACCCACAATGGGGCTACCCAAAGTAGCCATTTGCACCCGTATTTGGTGTGGCCTGCCGGTAATAGGATCTACCTCAATCAAATAATAACCTTCTAAAAAACCCAAAACTTTAAAATTAAGTTCGGCAAATTGGCTACCCTCCATTGCGGTATTGTATGCGGTGGTAACGTTTTTTTGCGGGTTTTTTATTAGCCAATGTTTTAAATTACCCTGCATTAGCTTAGGCTGCTGGCGTACCACGGCCCAGTAAGTTTTGTGCATTTCGCGTTCTTTAAACATTTTGTTAATGCGCTCCAATGCCTTGGAGGTTTTGGCAAAAAGTATAACGCCACTTACAGGCCTATCTATCCTATGTACAACGCCTAAAAATGCGCCATTGGGTTTATTGTATTTTTGGGCAATATATGCTTTTACCATTTCGTCCATGGGCATATCGCCCGTTTCGTCTTCTTGCACTATCCAGCCTGCTTTTTTACAAATCGCAATCAAATGATTATCCTCGAAAAGAACATCGGCATCGGTTATTTTAAAAAAGTTATTATCGGGCATTTGGTGGTTAGTGGTTAGTTTTAATAAAATAATATTTGATAGCTGCGGTGTGTAAATTGTCTCGTCCTGAAAAAAGTTTACACTTTTTCTAAATAATTCTGTTTACAG
>RDXP01000142.1 GCA_004292865.1 Sphingobacteriales bacterium | reverse complement strand
TTTGTGTCATTTTTTTTTATTTGGACACAATTTGTCCATCAAAAAAATGATTTTTTATTTACGCAAATATAGCATTTTTTTTAAAAGCGGTTGCCCTGTTTCAGTTTAACAATATTTCACATACGCATAAAAAAAGCCCCAAAATATCGGGGCTTTTAAATAATATATTTATAAAAGTATTATGCTTCTTTATCATCCTCAGATGAAACTTCGTTGTTGGTTGGTGCATCATCGGCTGGTGTTACTTCATCGCTATCTAATTCCATTCCTTCAAATTCATCAACAATTACAGGTGTAGGTATTGTAGCTTCTACAGCTGGGGTTGCTGTTTTTGCGGCTTTGCTTGCGCCACCACCACCTCTACGGCGTGTAGCTTTTTTCTCAACTTTTACCTCCTTGGTATAAACATCGTTAAAATCAACGAGTTCGATAATTGCCATCGAGGCATTATCACCCAAACGGTTACCTAATTTAATAATGCGGGTATAACCTCCAGGGCGAGTGGCTATTTTTTCGGCAACCTCTCTAAACAAAATAGTTAATACTTCTTTGTTTTGCAATAATTTAAAAACCGTACGACGCGAGTGCGTGGTATCATTTTTAGATTTAGTTAAAATAGGCTCGGCGTAAGTGCGTAACGCTTTTGCTTTTGCTACCGTAGTTGTAATGCGTTTGTGTAAAATAAGCGACGATGCCATGTTAGCAAGCATAGCTTTACGGTGGCTATCGGTACGTCCTAAATGATTAATTTTTTTTCCGTGTCTCATTGTTTTGTTGTTTCCGCATACCGTCGATTTTAAGCTATCAAAGCAAATCGGGAATTATGCGAGATGTATAATTATTTTTTTATTGCGATTAAAATAGCAAAAACCTATTCTTCGTCTAACTTAAATTTAGAAAGGTTCATACCAAAAGATAATCCTTTTGACTTAACCAGTTCTTGAATTTCGGTTAATGATTTTTTTCCGAAGTTTCTAAATTTAAGCATATCAGCCACATCATACGATACAAGCTCGGCTAGCGAACGTATATCGGCTGCTTTTAAGCAATTTAAAGCCCTTACCGAAAGGTCTAAATCTACCAATTCCATTTTCAAAATTTTACGCATGTGTAAAACCTCTTCGTCCACTTCTTTGGTTTCTTCTTTTGCCTGCGATTCTAACACTAGGTTTTCGTCCGAAAACAACATAAAATGTTGGATCAATATTTTAGCTGCTTCTTTTAAAGCCTCCTCTGGATGTATAGAGCCATCGGTAGTAATATCTAAAATAAGTTTTTCGTAATCGGTTTTTTGCTCAACCCTAAAATTCTCAATCGTATATTTTACGTTTTTGATGGGGGTATAAATAGAATCAATTGCGATAACACCAAGCATGGCATCTGCATTTTTATTCTCTTCGGCAGCTACATAACCTCTTCCTTTGTTTATCGTAAGTTCTAACTCCAACGTAACCGATTCGGCCATGTTGCATATTACTAAATCGGGATTTAAAACTTCAAAATTATTTGAAAAATTAGTAATATCACCCGCCTTAAATGTTTCTTGACCAGTAATAATTACAAAAATTTTCTCGTTATCGCCCGAATCGCCAGTTTTTTTGAAACGTACTTGTTTCAAATTTAATATAATATCTACAACATCTTCGGCCACACCTTTTATGGTTGAAAATTCGTGAGAAACATCCGAGAAACGTACTGAGGTAATTGCGTAACCTTCTAATGATGATAATAGAATTCTGCGTAATGAGTTTCCTATTGTTACACCGAAACCTGGTTCCAAGGGACGAAATTCAAACGTACCATCGAAATCATTTGATTTCTGCATAATCACTTTATCGGGTTTCTGAAATGCTAAAATTGCCATTTATTTGCCTTTTATTTATCGTTATTCTGTAATTAAAAAATTGATTATCAAACCAATGATAACCAACACTAAGCATTTTTTTATTTAGAGTATAGCTCTACAATTAAATTTTCTTTAATATTTTCGGGGATGCTTTCGCGATCGGGATATTGCAAAAATCTACCTGTTAAAGACTTTCCATCCCACTCTAGCCAGTTATATTTGTTAAGCATACGGCCAGCAACCGAGTGTGTAATGGCTTCAACTGATTTTGATTTTTCGCGAACCGCAACTACATCACCTACCTTTAAGGTATATGAAGGTATGTTTACTACTTCTCCGTTTACGGTAATGTGCCTGTGCGATACCAATTGGCGGGCACCCGAACGTGTAGGTGCGATACCAAAACGAAACACTGCGTTATCTAGCCTAGCCTCAAGCAATTGTAACAAGTTAGTACCTGTAATACCTTCGCGAGCCGATGCTTTTTTAAATAAATTAGAAAATTGTTTTTCTAAAACACCGTAAGTGTATTTTACTTTTTGTTTTTCCATCAGCTGAACTTTGTATTCAGACTCTTTTCCTCTTTTACGAGACTGACCATGCTGGCCTGGAGGGTAATTTTTTCTGTCTAATGCCTTATCAGGACCAAAAATTGGTTCTCTGAATTTACGGGCAATTTTTGATTTTGGACCTGTATATCTTGCCATTTTGTATGTATTTAAAGTATCAATCGGCCTTATGCCAAATGAATCTTAGCTTTAAAAAATTATTAATTAAACTCTTCTTTTCTTAGGTGGGCGACAGCCATTGTGAGGCAATGGCGTAATATCGCGTATGCTTGTAACTTCCAAGCCCGAATTTTGCAAGGTACGAATTGCCGACTCGCGACCCGAACCTGGTCCTTTTACAAATACTTCTACTTTACGTAAACCCAAATCGTGTGCTACTTTTCCACAATCAATTGCGGCTTGCGAAGCTGCATAAGGTGTATTTTTTTTAGAGCCTTTAAAGCCTTGTTTACCAGCCGATGACCATGATATGGTTTGACCTTGGTTATTGGTAAGTGTAATAATGATATTGTTAAAAGAAGCATTAATATGTGCTTGCCCTACGGGTTCAATTATTACAACTCGCTTCTTAGTAACTTTTTTAGTTTTTGCCATCTTTAAATCAGTAATTATTTAGTAGCTTTTTTCTTATTAGCAACTGTTTTTCTCTTTCCTTTACGTGTACGTGAGTTATTTTTGGTTCTTTGCCCACGCAAGGGAAGTCCTTTTCGGTGACGTAAACCACGGTAACATCCTATATCCATTAAACGTTTAATGTTTAATTGAACCTCGGAACGTAACTGTCCTTCTACTTTTATAGAATCGTTAATAATGTTACGAATTGAGGTTAACTCATCATCCGTCCATTCCTGAACTTTTTTATCTACACTTATAGCTGCTTGCCCTAAAATAGATTTTGCAGTGTTTCGGCCTATACCGAATATATAAGTTAGGCCAATTTCGCCTCTTTTGTTTTTTGGTAAATCAATACCTGCTATCCTTGCCATTTAGTATTTATTGATATTTCTAATTTGCGGTTATCCTTGACGTTGTTTGTATTTTGGATTTTTTTTGTTAATAACATAAAGTTTACCCTTTCTGCGGATAATCTTACAATCAACGCTACGCTTTTTGATGGATGATCTAACTTTCATTTTATTTGTATCTATAAGTTATTCTGCCTTTTGATAAATCATAGGGCGACATTTCTAGTTTAACACGGTCTCCTGGTAAAATTTTGATGTAATGCATCCTCATTTTGCCTGAAATGTGGGCTATAATTTCATGTCCATTCTCCAATTCAACCCGAAACATTGCGTTCGACAATGCCTCTTTAATGATGCCGTCTTGTTCTATTGAAGACTGTTTAGCCATATTTTTTTTATTCTCTAATTTATTCGCTTTAAGCGGGATGCAAAATTAATAAAAATATATTTAAGATTTTTTTTTATTTAAAACTTCTTCTATATATTTAAAACTACTTAAAACATCTGCTTTTCCTTTTCTAATAGCTACCGTATGCTCAAAATGCGCTGATGGTGTTTTATCACGCGTTGATACCGTCCATCCATCATCCCAAAACTTAACGGCTGCTTTGCCTAAATTAATCATAGGCTCAATAGCTAGTACCATTCCCTCTTCAAGTTTAATTCCACTTCCCCTTTTTCCATAATTTGGTACTTCGGGTTTTTCATGCACTTTAGTGCCTACACCATGGCCTACTAACTCTCGCACAACACCAAAACCTGCTTGTTCGGCATGGTTTTGAACTGCAAAACCTATATCACCTATTCTGTTTCCTACTGTTGCTTTCTCTATTGCTAGGGTTAAGCATTGCTTGGTTACATTTAATAACCTTTGTGTTTCTGGTTGTATTTCTCCAATGGCATACGTGTATGCCGAATCCGAAAAATATCCCTTAAATATTACTCCACAATCAATGGATACAATATCACCATCTTTTAATTGGTACGATGATGGGAAACCATGAACCACTTGATCGTTTAATGAAACACATAAAGTCCAAGGGAAACCATTAAAATTTAAGAACGATGGTACGCCACCATTATCTCCTATATACTCTTTTGCTACTTTATCTAAGGCTTGGGTTGTTACTCCTACATCAACAAGTTTGGCAATTTCGCCGTGTGTTTTAGCAAGTATGTTACAACTTTGTCTTATTAGTTCTATCTCTTCGTCGGTTTTAAAAATAAACTTCGACATGCTTTATGCTAAATAGCGTTTCCTGATGATACTGTATTTACTGGATTACGGCCTTTAATTCGTCCTGTTTTCATTAATCCATCGTAATGGCGCATTAATAAGTGGCTTTCTACTTGCTGTAAGGTATCTAAAACTACCGCTACTAAAATAAGTAATGATGTACCTCCAAAGAAATGCGCAAATTGGCTGTTTATACCTAATATAATAGCTATTGAAGGTAATATTGCGATTATCGCTAAAGCAATTGCGCCAGGGAATGTAATGTGCGAAATAATGGCATCAATGTAATCAGCCGTGGTTTTACCTGGTTTTACGCCTGGTACAAAGCCGCCATTTTTTTTCATATCATCGGCCATTTGATTAGGATTAATGGTAATTGCAGTATAAAAAAACGTAAACAATATAATTAATATGGCAAAAGTTAGATTATAAGCAATGGAAGTATAATCACTAAACGAAGCTAATAATGGCGATTGCGCCCCTGGAAAAAACTGCCCAATAGTTGATGGTATGAACATTATTGCTTGTGCAAATATAATAGGCATTACACCTGCCGCATTTAATTTAAGTGGGATGTATTGGCGTACACCACCGTATTGTTTACTACCTACAATTTTTTTGGCATATTGTACGGGTACTTTTCGAGTTCCCTGGATGATAAGTACAGTAAACATTACAACGGCAAACAAAGCTACAATCTCAATAATAAAAGCGATTAAACCTCCTTGGCCCGATTGGCGACTAATTAACTCCGAAAATAAACCTGAAGGTAATTGTGCAATAATACCTGTCATAATAATTAAGGATATACCGTTACCAATACCTTTATCGGTAATTTTTTCGCCCATCCACATTACAAACATGGTACCAGCTGTTAATACAAATACGCAAGATATTGTAAACCAAGGCTCGGATATTAAACGAGCATCGGGTGTTACTTGAGATTTAACATAGCCTACTGCCTGCATTGCTGTAATTGCAATGGTAAGGTAACGTGTAATTTGATTGATTTTTTTACGGCCACTTTCACCTTCTTTTTGCATTTTTTGAAAAAAGGGTACCGCAATACCTAATAATTGAACTACAATTGAAGCCGAAATATAAGGCATTACACCTAATGCAAAAATAGAAGCCCTAGAAAATGAACCGCCAGCAAACATGTTAAGCAAGCCCAGTAAACCTTCTTTTGTTTGTGTGTTTAGCGAGCTAGGATTTACCCCAGGCAATACGATAAACGAACCTATCCTATAAACCAAAAGAATTAAGAGTGTATATAAAATACGAACTCTTAACTCATCAATTTTCCAAATATTTGCTAATGTTGAAAATAATTTCTTCATTTTATTAAAGTTTAACTACCGAACCACCAATGCTTTCGATTGCTTTTTGTGCTGTGGCGGTAAAGGCATGTGCTTTAATTTCTAGTTTAGTTGTGATTTCGCCTCGGCCTAGTATTTTTACCAAGTCGTTTTTAGATACCAAGCCATGGTTTATCATAAAATCGAAATCAATAGATTCTAAATTGAACCTTTCGGCTAGGCCTTGTATCACATCTAGGTTTACGCCTACATATTCTACCCTATTGGGATTTTTAAACCCTACTTTAGGTACACGGCGTTGTAAAGGCATTTGACCACCTTCGAAACCTACTTTAGATTTATATCCTGAACGAGAGCCAGCACCTTTGTGTCCACGTGTAGATGTGCCACCTCGGCCTGATCCCGTACCACGACCAATTCTTTTTCTATTTTTTGTTGAACCTTCTGCAGGTTGTAAATTACTTAAATTCATGGTGTTTAAACTTTTTCGATTGCAACCAAATGATTTACTTTTTTAACCATCCCGATGATAGAAGGGGTAGCTTCAACCTCTACACTTTGGTTCATTTTGGTTAAACCCAAAGCTTGTATGGTTCTTTTTTGACGTTCACTTCTATCGATGACGCTTTTTATCTGTGTGATTTTTATTGTAGCCATTTTCGTTATCCGTTAAATACTTTATCTAATTTCACACCTCTTTGCTGGGCAACTGTATAGGCATCTCGTAATTGAGATAATGCTGATACTGTTGCTTTTACCACGTTGTGTGGGTTTGATGAGCCTTTTGATTTTGCCAATACATTGTGTACCCCAGCCGATTCTAATACTGCCCTCATTGCACCACCAGCTATTACGCCAGTTCCATTTGCAGCTGGCTTGATAAAAATAAAGCCACCCGAAAATTTACCTATTTGTTCGTGAGGAATTGTTCCATTAATAATAGGCACTTTTACCAAGTTCTTTTTAGCATCATCAATACCTTTAGCAATTGCTTCGGTAACTTCCTTTGCCTTACCCAAACCGTAACCTACTACACCGTTTTCATCGCCTACTACTACAATAGCCGAAAAACTGAATGTACGACCACCTTTGGTTACTTTAGCCACACGTTGAATGCTTACCAAACGATCTTTTAATTCGATTTCGTTGGTTTTAACTCTTTTTATATTTATAGTTGACATTTTGCTTTATTAAAATATTAAACCACCTTCACGGGCACCTTCGGCCAATGATTTGATACGACCATGATATAAGTAGCCGTTTCTATCAAACACAACTTGTGTAATTCCGGCTGCAATAGCTTTTTCGGCAACTTTTTTCCCCACTTCTTTTGATTGTTCAACTTTATTGCCTTTGGCCGTAAAATCTTTTTCTTCCGAAGATGCTGCAACTAGTGTAGTGCCTGCATTATCATCAATTATTTGCGCATATATACCTTTATTGCTTCTAAAAACAGATAAACGAGGGCGCTCTGGAGAACCAGAAATTCTTTTTCTTATTCCTTTTTTTATTCTATCTCTGCGAGATAATTTAATTCTTCCTGCCATGTCTAATTATTTTTTAGATGCTGATTTACCTGCTTTTCTTCTCAACTGCTCGCCTACAAATTTGATACCTTTACCTTTGTATGGCTCAGGTGTACGTAACGAACGGATTTTTGCTGCTACCTGTCCTAATAATTGTTTATCGATTGATTCCAATATAATAGTAGGATTTTTACCTTTTTCGGCAGTTGTAGTAACTTTAATTTCTTCGGGTAAGGCAAAAATAATATGGTGCGAGTAACCTAATACCAAATCTAAGGTATTTCCTTGGTTTGAGGCTCTGTAACCTACACCCACTAATTCTTGTTCTAATTTATACCCTTCGGTTACACCCACAACCATATTGTTTATTAACGAACGGTACAAACCGTGTAATGCTTTATGGCGTTTTTGGTCGGATGGGCGTGTAACCAATAAGTTGCCCTCTTCTTGGCTAACTTTAATTTCACTATCAACGTTTTGTTGTAATTGGCCTTTGGGCCCTTTTACCGTAACTAAGTTATCACTTGATACGTTTATGCTTACACCTGCTGGTATAACTATTGGGGCTTTTCCTATTCTTGACATCTCTTGCTCCTCCTTATTTTAGTAAACGTAACATAAAACTTCGCCACCTATGTTTAGGTTTTTTGCTTCTTTATCGGTCATTACACCTTTTGAAGTTGATAGTATAGCGATACCCAAACCATTTAATACACGGGGCATGGTTTCTACGCCTGCGTATTTACGTAAACCTGGTTTACTTGCTCTGGCTATTGATTTTATAGCCGATATTTTAGTAATTGGGTTATACTTTAAGGCCACTTTAATAGTGCCTTGCACATCTTTATCCTCAAATTTATAATTTGTGATATAACCTTTATCAAAAAGAACTTTTGTAATTTCTTTTTTAAGGTTAGATGCAGGAATTTCAACAACCCTGTGGTTGGCCTTTATGGCATTCCTTACTCTTGTCAGATAATCTGCAATTGGATCTGTGTACATTATTGTTTTTTTATTAAATTATTTTTAACCGCAAGCCTGTATATGTGGTTAATATTACCAACTCGCTTTTCTTATCCCTGGAATTTTACCAGCCAAAGCCATTTCGCGAAATGTTACCCTTGATATACCAAACTGGCGCATGTACCCACGTGGGCGGCCAGTAAGTTTACACCTGTTATGTAAGCGTACAGGTGATGAGTTTTTAGGCAACTTGTCTAAACCTTCAAAATCTCCTTTTGCTTTTAAATCTGCTCTTTTAGCTGCATATTTTGCAACTAATTTACTTCGTTTTACTTCGCGAGCTTTTACACCTTCTTTAGCCATTGTTAACTATGTTATGATTTTTAAATGGTAAACCAAATTGCTTTAATAATTCTAGGGCTTCTACATCTGTTTGCGCACTGGTTACAAATGTGATATCCATACCTTGAATTTTAGTGATTTTATCGATATTTATCTCTGGAAAAATAATTTGCTCGGTTACACCTAATGTGTAATTTCCTCGCCCATCAAAACCTTTATCATTAATTCCTTTAAAATCACGGATACGAGGCAATGCAACAGCAACCAACCTGTCTAAAAATTCGTACATCTGGTTATCACGTAAAGTTACACGTACACCTACTGGCATACCTTTACGCAATTTAAAGTTAGATATATCTTTTTTAGATTTTGCCGAAACTGCTTGTTGACCAGCAATAGTAGTTAAATCAGCTACTGCAGCTTCTACTATTTTTTTATCGGTTACGCCCGAACCTACACCTTGGTTAAGGGCAATTTTTTGTAACTTAGGAACTTGCATTACGCTTTTATATTGGAACTTATCCTTTAAAGCGGCTACAATTTCTTCTTTGTACTGTTTTTTTAATCGTGGTATGTAAGTCATTATTTAATTTCCTCCCCCGTAATTTTAGCCATTCGAACAGATTTACCTGCCGCATTTTTTATTTTACCTACACGTGTAGGTTTTCCCGATTTAGGGTCAATCAACATTAAGTTAGAAACATGCAATGCAGCTTCTTTTTTGATTATTCCGCCGTTAGGATTAGCTGCATTAGGTTTGGTATGTTTTGATACCATATTTACACCTTCAACAACTGCTCTGTTATCTTTTAAAATAACTTGCGAAATTTTACCTTGCTGGCCTTTTGAATCGCCTGCTATTACTTTTACTAAATCGCCTTTACGGATTTTTAGTTTAAGCTGTGTTGTTTTTTTCTTTTCCATTTTACAATACCTCCGGTGCTAATGATACAATTTTCATAAATTGTTTTTCACGCAATTCTCTAGCAACTGGTCCAAAAATACGGGTTCCACGGGGTTCGTCTTGGTTGTTTAATAACACAGCTGCGTTATCATCAAAACGAATGTATGAACCGTCTTTTCTTCTAATTTCTTTTTTGGTTCTTACAACTACTGCTTTTGAAATTGAACCTTTTTTTATATTACCAGAAGGAATAGCACTTTTAACAGTTACTACAACTTTATCTCCGATAGAGGCGTACCTTTTACCAGTACCGCCCAATACCCTTATTACTAAAACCTCTTTAGCTCCAGAGTTATCGGCAACATTTAATCTCGATTCCTGTTGTACCATTATTTAGCCCTTTCTAAAATTTCTACTAATCTCCAATTTTTGTTTTTACTTAATGGGCGAGTTTCCATAATCATTACGGTATCACCTATACCACAATCGTTTTTCTCGTCGTGAGCCATAAACTTGGTAGTTGTTTTCACAAACTTACCGTAAATTGGGTGTTTAACTTTACGTTCTACGGCAACAACAATTGATTTTTCCATCTTGTTGCTTACCACTAAACCGCTTCTTGTTTTTCTTAATTTTCTTTCCATTTTTCTACTCTAAAAAAATTATGCGTTATTTTCAGAAGCTAGTTGGGCGTTACGCTTAGTTAGTTCTGTGTTTAAACGAGCTACATCTTTTCTAGATTTGTAGATTCTTGATGGATTTTCGATAGCCGAAACTGCGTGGGCAAATTTTACTTTGCTTATGCTGGTTTTTTCTTCTTTAATCCTGGCTACGATTTCTTCGTTAGACAGCTCTTTTATATCTGAATACTTCATTATCTTATAATTTTAATTGGTTGGGTATGCTACCTAACTAATTGTTTATGCTTCTACATAATCTCTGCGTACCACAAATTTTGTTTGTACAGGTAATTTTTGAGCGGCCAAGCGCATTGCTTCTTTTGCTATTTCGAATGGTACACCTTCGGCTTCGAAAAGAATACGACCTGGGCGAACTACGGCTACCCAATATTCGGGGGCACCTTTACCTTTACCCATACGTACTTCGGCTGGCTTTTTGGTTACAGGTTTATCAGGGAAAATCCTAATCCAAACCTGACCTTCACGTTTCATAAAACGAGTTACTGCAATACGGGCTGCTTCTATTTGGCGGCTGGTAATCCAGCTTTCTTCTAATGATTTTATTCCGAATGATCCGAAAGAAAGCTCGGCTCCACGAGAGGCTAAGCCTTTCATTCTACCCTTTTGCATTTTTCTGAACTTCGTTCTTTTTGGCTGTAACATTGTTATAATCTTTAATCGTTATCCGATATTGTATAAATTATCTTTTTCCTTTTGCGGCACCAGCACCGCCACGGTTGTTGCCATTAGCACCCCCGCGATTGTTATTTCCTGATTTTCTATCGTTTCCACCACGCTCGGTACCTGGTTTTCTATCGCCACGCTCACGTGGTGCAAAATTACCTGGTGCGCCACCTGCTGGTTTTTCGCCTTTACCTGTATTAGCACCTATGTTTGGAGATAAATCTCTTTTACCATAAACCTCGCCTTTACATATCCATACTTTAATACCTATTTTGCCATAAGTAGTTAAAGCTTCGCCAAGGGCGTAATCAATATCGGCTCTTAGTGTATGTAATGGGGTTCTGCCATCTTTATATTGCTCGCTACGGGCCATTTCGGCACCACCCAAACGGCCAGAACACATAATTTTTATCCCTTCGGCTCCCATACGCATGGTTGATGCGATTGAGGTTTTCATTGCTCTACGGAAAGATATACGGGCTTCTAACTGTTTTGCAACACCATCGGCTACTAATTGTGCATCCAGTTCGGGACGTTTAATTTCAAATATGTTTATTTGAACATCCTTTTTGGTTAGCTTTTTTAGTTCTTCTTTGATTTTATCAACCTCCATACCACCTTTACCTATTACAATACCGGGGCGGGCAGTGTGTACCGTAACTGTAATGCGTTTTAAAGTGCGTTCGATAACTACTTTTGAAACGCCACCTTTGGCTATACGGGCCGAAAGGTATTTACGGATTTTTTCGTCCTCTACTAACTTATCAGCGTATTTGTTACCACCATACCAGTTAGAGTCCCATCCTCTGATGATACCTAACCTGTTTCCTATTGGATTAGCTTTTTGTCCCATTTTGCTTAATTAGTTTGAGGTTCTACGTTTTTACTATCCACAATTAAGGTAACGTGATTAGAACGCTTGCGTATTCTGTATCCACGGCCTTGTGGTGCTGGTCTTAATCTTTTTAACTGGCGACCACCATCAACCATTATCGTTTTTACAAACAATATAGCATCTTCGGTTCGTTGACCTTCGTTTTTTGCTTCCCAGTTTTTAATGGCCGAAAGTAATAATTTTTCGACCCTGATGGCAGCTTCTTTATTGGTATATTTTAGTATGTAAAGTGCCTTTTCTACACGTTGTCCTCTTATCAAATCAACAACTAGTCTCATTTTACGAGGCGATGTAGGGCAATTATTTAATTTTGCTATTGCTTCCATTGCTTATTATCTTTTCTTTTCAGAGTGACCTCTAAATGTTCTTGTTGGTGCAAATTCTCCTAATTTGTGCCCTACCATGTTTTCGGTAACATACACGGGTATAAATTTATTACCGTTATGTACTGCAAAAGTATGACCTACAAAATCTGGAGAAATCATTGATCTACGAGACCAAGTTTTAATCACTGTTTTTTTACCGGCATCATTCATTGTAGAAACTTTTTTTTCTACATTATGATCTATATACGGGCCTTTTTTTATCGAACGAGCCATTATTTTTTCCTTCTTTCTATGATGAAACGATTTGAGTATTTTTTCTTATCACGGGTTTTATAACCTTTAGATAATAAACCTTTTCTTGAGCGTGGATGCCCACCTGACGAACGGCCCTCGCCACCACCCATTGGGTGATCTACGGGGTTCATGGCTACACCTCTTACCCTTGGACGGCGACCTAACCAACGTTTTCTACCCGCTTTACCTAATACTTCGTTAGAATGGTCGGCGTTTGATACCGAACCAATTGTTGCGGTGCAGGTTACCAATATCATACGGGTTTCGCTTGATGGCATTTTAACGGTAGCGTATCTGCCATCGCGGGCTGCAAGTTGTGCATAAGTACCTGCACTGCGGGCAATTTGTGCACCACGGCCTGGGTTAATTTCTATATTGTGTATAATAGAACCCAAAGGTATTTTTGCTAACGTCATTGTGTTACCAATTTCTGGAGTTGCGGTATCGCCAGATATTAATTTGGCACCTACTTGCAATCCTTGTGGAGCAATAATGTAACGTTTTTCGCCATCGGCGTAATGTAACAATGCAATACGGGCGGTACGGTTAGGGTCGTACTCGATAGTTGCTACTGTTGCGGGGATATCTTTTTTATCGCGTTTAAAATCTATCAATCGGTACAATTTCTTGTGCCCCCCACCGAGATAACGCATTGTCATTTTACCAGTATTGTTACGACCACCAGAACGCTTGGTTTTTACGATAAGCGATTTTTCGGGAGTTGAGGTTGTGATTTCGTTAAAATCGGCGCCTACTCTAAAACGGGTGCCCGGTGTTACCGGTTTAAATTTTCTTAAGCCCATAGTCTAATTAAATATTGCTGTAAAAGTCAATAATTTCTCCTTGTTTTAAGGTTATTACTGCTTTTTTATGTTTAGCAGCTCTTCCCTGTGATTGGCCGGCTTTGGTTGAACGGGTTTTGGTTTTACCCATTACTACCATTGTATTTACCGACGCTATATTTACACCGTACATAGCTTCAATTGCAGATTTGATTTGCAACTTATTAGCCCTGGGGTCGCATTTGAATGTGTAACGGTTTAGTTTTTCTGTAAGCAAATTTGCTTTTTCGGATAAAACTGGTTTTCTTAAAATATCCATATTACTCGGCTACTGCCGCCTCCAATGTTTTAACCGAACTGGTTGTAAATACTAACTTGGCGGCGTTTAATACATCGTAAGTAGTAATTTGTTCGGGAGTGATTACTTTGGTTTTTTGTACGTTACGGCTGGATAAGTAAACGTTTTCGTTTCCAGCTGGCACTACTATTAAGGTGCGTTGATTGGTAAATTCTAAAGCCGAAATCAAATTGATAAAGCTTTTGGTTTTTACGGCATCGAAAGTAAAATCTTCTAGTACTACTACGCTACTGTCTTGTGCTTTGTAAGCTAAGGCCGAGTTGCGGGCTAGTGATTTTAATTTTTTATTTAACTTAAAAGTATAATTACGAGGTTGTGGACCAAATATACGACCGCCACCATTAAATAATGGAGATTTTATACTACCTGCCCTTGCGCCACCTGTACCTTTTTGTTTGTATAATTTACGTGTTGAACCTGCTATTTCGTTACGTTGTTTTGATTTATGCGTTCCTTGACGTTGGTTAGCTAAATACAATTTAACATCTAAATAAATTGCGTGGTCGTTAGGTTTTATACCAAAAATATCCTCAGCCAGTTGCACCTTGGCACCTGTTTCTTTTCCTGAGATGTTTAATACTTTAACTTCCATCTTATTTCTCGATTAATACGTAAGAACCTTTTGCACCTGGTATTGAACCGCTTACAACAACTAAATTTTGTTCGGCAAAAACCTTTACTACTTGTAAGTTTTGAACTTTAATGCGTGAACCACCTGTACGGCCTGCCATTCTCATACCTTTAAATACTCTTGAAGGATAAGATGAAGCACCTAATGAACCTGGTGCTCTTAAACGATTGTGTTGTCCGTGGGTTTGCATACCCACACCCGCAAAACCGTGGCGTTTTACAACACCTTGAAAGCCTTTACCCTTAGAGGTACCCACTACATCTACAAAATCTCCTTCTTCGAAAAGGTTTGCATCAACTACTTGGCCTAACGATTTGGCTTCGGCAAAATATTTGAATTCGACCAATTTACGTTTAGGTGTAGTGTTTGCTTTCGCAAAATGACCTTTTAAAGAAGATGTGGTGTTTTTTTCTTTTTTCTCGTCGAATGCCAATTGAACAGAATCGTAGCCGTCTGTTGCAATTGTTTTTACCTGTGTTACTACACATGGCCCAGCTTCGATAACAGTACAAGGTATATTTTTACCGTCTGCGTCGAAAATGCTGGTCATTCCTACTTTTTTTCCAATTATTCCTGACATTTTTCTTTCTTTTATTAACACCCATCGAAGCAGTAGGGCTTCGTTCAAGGTGGATATATCCCCTAAATGAGGGACGGCAAAGATAGAAAATGCTTATTAATAATCAAACAGTTATTAAGAAATTTTTTAATATTTTTTTTAAACAGGTAAAAACGGAATTATTTTTAGTGCTTTTTGTTTGTATCTAGTTTTAGTTTAAGTTGTTACAGTTATGGTAAATTTTATGTTTATAATATTTAATTGTTTTGTTTTTTTGGTTCTTAGTCATTTTGTGTGGGTAATATTTTACACGTAATTAAATATTTTTAATAGACCTTTTTTTTTTTTTTATTTTTTCTTTGATGAAAAAGTAACAAAAAATCAAGGCTTGCTGTTGTTTGTCGGGTATACTCAATAAATTTTTAACGGCGCAATTCGAGGCGTGGCAACAGCGTTGGTACTTTTACTTTGTTAGTGCAACACGCTGCGACTTGCTTAGATGGTGCTTTAAGTTAATTTCTGCAACGAAATTTATTGGCATCCCACTCCAAACAACAGCTAGGCCGTCGCCAATCGCAGACCTATTTAATGGGAGGGAAATTCTATTCTAAAGTTTTGTCGAAGAATCTTTTTTTTTTGAGTTGTAGCAATAGTTTTTTTGCGTTAGGGATAGAAACGGGTAGCCTTTTTTTTACCCACTTAGCCCCAAAAAGGGCTAGGTGGGTAAAAAAAAGCTATGAGTGTATAGCCCGCCCGAACGCCCAAAGTATTTTTTAACTAATACCATTTTTTGTAAAAAATTAGCCTGCGTGGGTAATTGATTTTGTATGTTTGATAAAATTTATAGCCTTAAAACTTATACATAATTTTAAATATATGCGTAGCTTTCCCTTAGACCGTAAAAAATTTAAAGCCCAAACCGCCGCTGAAGCAGCCGACCATAGAGCTTATTACCAAAACCTTACGTGGCAACAAAGGCTAAAAGTGGCCAATTATTTGAATAGTGTTGCTTTTAACTATCCGGAAAACAATCCCCCCAGGTTAGATAGAACAAAATTTATGGCCAGAGGGCGAGATTAATGATGAGTAATATTTTTAATGATGATTTTAGGGATTTTATTAATGAGCTAAACACGGCTAGGGTAAGGTATATTTTAGTAGGTGGTTTTGCAGTAATTTTAAACGGCTATTCGCGAAGTACGGGTGATATGGATATTTGGGTGGATAGAACCTTTGAAAATTACGAAAAAATTAAGCTGGCTTTCCTTAATTTTGGTATGCCAGTTTTTGATATGACTGAAGATAATTTTTTAAAACACCCCATTTGGGATGTTTTTACTTTTGGGGTACCGCCTAGTGCAATTGATATTATGTTAAAGGTTAAGGGTTTAGTATTTGATGATTGTTATGAAAATGCCGTAGATTTTGAAGATGATGGGCTATTTATAAAAACACTTTACCTCGACCAACTTATTGCAGCCAAAACAGCAGCAGCAAGACGCAAAGATTTAGATGATATAGAAAATTTGAGACGGTTAAAATAATTCCCCTAATTAAAATATATTTCTTTGCCAAAACATACCTTAAAAAACCCTAATAATTTTGTAGCCCTAACTTTATGTATAGCAATTAGTTATGTTTTGTTATTTTATGGTGTATCATCAAGGCAAAATATAAAATATTTGTTTTTATTATTTGGGCTACTTTTTGTAGCCTATTTTTATATACTAACATATTTAAAAAGTTATGTAGAACCAAAAAACGGCTATTTATTTTATACATCAATTGTATTACGTTTACTGCCTTTATTTAGCTTACCTATTTTAAGTGATGATTTTTACCGTTTTATATGGGATGGGCAATTGTTACAAAACCATATCAACCCTTTTGCCTATACGCCCCAGCAAATAGTTGATGGGCATAGCCAATGGGTGGATGCCTCACTCCTATTTAAGCAGCTAAATTCGCCTCATTATTACTCGGTGTATCCGCCCGTTAACCAGTTTATTTTTTGGTTATCGGCCTTAGCCCCTAAAAATAATTTACTTTTTTCGGTAGTTATTTTGCGGGTTTGTTTGGTTGCTTTTGATATTGGTAACATGATACTTATCAAAAAATTATTGCTTATAAAAAACCTAAAACCCGAACTTGTTTTTATATATGCCTTAAACCCATTGGTAATTATAGAGTTTGCGGGCAACTTACATTTTGAAGTGGCGATGTTATTTTTTACGCTTTTGGCCATTTATTTATTGTTTAAACAAAAAACTAGCTGGTCGGCGGTATCGCTAGGTATGGCGGTATGTACCAAATTGTTGCCTCTTATTTTTATCCCATTGATTATTAAAAAGATAGGCTGGTTAAAAACTATAAAATATGGCTTGATAGTGCTGATTACTACATTATTTTTATTTTTTCCGTTTATACACAATAAGCAATTAATACTAAATTTTTATAGCAGTTTACAGTTGTATTATGGCACATTTGAATTTAACGGGAGTTTTTACCAGTTGTTTAAGCGTATAGGATGGGCATATTATGGCTATAACCCGATAGCCTATACCAGTAAAATTTTGCTTTTATTAACGGGTATTGGCTTTGTGCTTGCTTATATAAAATCGAAAAATATTTTTGAGGGTTTGTTTTTTTTGCTGTTTGTATATTCCATTTTGGGCGCAATTGTACACCCATGGTACATTTTGCCGTTGGTAGCTTTTACGCCGTTTATTCAATGGCGGTTCGGGCTGGTATGGAGTGCATTAATTGGGCTAAGTTATTATACTTACAGGGAGATGCCTTACCAAGAAAGTATGTTACTATTAAGTATTGAGTATGTTTTGCTGTTTGGTTATATGTGTTATGAAGTAATAAGCAGCAAGACTGTAAAAGGAAAATATATCTGAGTAATTGGTTTTATAAAAAAAAAGCTACGCAAAAGGCTTGTAAACCTAAATGCGTAGCTTATGGTGTTTATGTAGTTTTATTACTTTATTCTTTTACAAATTTGCTTATAGCAATAGTGCTATTGTTTTTTTTGCTTTCTAGTTTAATAATATAGCTACCTGCACTTAAATTGCTTA
>RDXP01000115.1 GCA_004292865.1 Sphingobacteriales bacterium | reverse complement strand
TTTAGTAGTCCCGGCAGGACAAATTTCGAACCGGTTTGTCAACGATCTTGATGCCATAAAATGCTTACTGGCTACAGGTCATCCAAAGGGCTTCTGACTCTTGATATTTCCTTTTTGCCTATATGAAGATATCTCTGTGTAGTTTTGATATCATTATGCCCGAGAAGCTCTTTAATAAAGTAAATATCGGTTCCGTTTTCCAGTATATGTGTAGCATAGCTATGCCTTAAAGAATGGATTCCTACAGGCTTCTTTATTCCCGCTTTTTTAAGCGCAGATTTAAAGACTTCCTGCGCACTTCTTATGCTGTATTGTTCACCGTACGCTCCTTCAAAAAGGTATTTTTGGGGTTTATATTCAATGTAATATGTCCTCAAATCTTTAAGTAATGAATCCGGCAGATTCACATACCGGTCTTTCTTGCCTTTACTTCTTTCAATTAAGACCTGCATTCGTTTACTGTCTATATCGGTAATCTTAAGGTTAACGATCTCGCTTACACGAAGCCCCATTCCATATGCTATTTTAAGGATCAGTTTATGTTTAAGATTGATAGTTACGTCCAGCATTTTTCTGACATCAGATACACTTAGCACCTTTGGAAGCTGAAAACCTTTTTTAGGTCTGGGTAAATCAACCAGAAACTTATCCTGCTGAAGCACTTGTTCGAAATAGAATTTTATAGCATTAATCCGGCTATGAATCTGTGATTCGGATACTTTCAGGTCTCTTTTGCAATACAGCAAATAACTGCGCAATTGCTCATAAGACAAGCTGTCAACCGGATGGTCATTTAATGTATACAATAGTTGAGCAAAACTAAGGCTATACACCTTTATTGTGTTTTCACTGTATCCTTTCAAATGAAGTTGTTCCTGTAGCTTACTCAATGCCGGCTGGTTGGTTTTTGAAATCGCCAGAAGGGCGTTCTTTCCTACAGTCTTTGGAGGTAAGTTGAATAGTGAACGAAAATGTTGCCTGTCTGGTACATACCATGCTTTTTTTGAAGCGCTCCACTTTGCAGGTAGTGCCTGTTTAAGCTCCTCAATAAGAGTTTTGTCATACGGAAATGAAATAAGTATCACATCCTGACCCTTATGCTCGGTTACTTCTGTTTTTAATATTGATTTTAAAACTTCCATAATCTCTAATATCAGTTCAAATAAATATTTTTTTATGCAATGCTGAAAAATATATTTATTTAGGAACATATTTTTATAATC
>RDXP01000114.1 GCA_004292865.1 Sphingobacteriales bacterium | reverse complement strand
TACGTTCATCTATTTTATTTATCGCTAACCTTAAAATTAAAATAAGCTATATAACAACACGCTAATTATACCTATAACCATTGCAAAAATGTAGAAACCCACATTGCCGCTTTGTAACAACCTAAATGTTTTGCTTGCCTCTTGCGAGCCTGTGCCTAAGCCGTTTACCAAACCATCTATACCTGCTTTATCCACAACTTTATAAAAAAAGTTGGCTAAAATATCTAATGGCTTTTGGATAATGGCGTTATAAAATTCATCAAAATAAAATTTATTATAGCTAAGGTTGGCTAAGGCCGATTTTGGCTGGCTATCTAAAGCGGGTACGTGTGCTTTGCTTACATAACGGATGCTTGCATAAATTATGGAAATTAAAACTCCGCCTACCGAAACCGCCATTAAAGCATATTCGGTGCTGTGGCTTAATACGCCAGCTTCCATTTTGGCATTGCTGGCTTCAAATATTGGGGCTAAATAAGAAGCCAACCAATTATGTCCGTGTAATACTTCGGGTACGCCTATAAAACCACCCACTACCGATAATACTGCCAAAACAATTAAAGGGAAAGTCATCGAAAATGGCGATTCGTGTAAATGGTGTGCTTGTTCTTTTGTTCCTCTAAAAGTTCCAAAAAAGGTTAAAAATAACATTCTAAACATATAAAATGCCGTAAGCATTGCGCCTAAAACACCTATTGCCCATAGCAGTTGGTTATGCTCGTACACGTGGGCCAAAATTTCGTCTTTAGAGAAAAAGCCAGCAAAAGGAGGTAAACCCGCAATGGCCAATGTGCCTAAAAACATTGTGATAAAAGTAATGGGTAGTTTTTTGCGTAAGCCGCCCATATTGCGCATATCTTGCTCGTTACTCATAGCGTGTATAACCGAGCCTGCTCCTAAAAACAATAAGGCTTTAAAAAATGCGTGGGTTAAAACGTGGAAAAATGCGCCAGTATAAGCACCTACGCCTAATCCTAAAAACATATAACCTAACTGAGAAACAGTTGAATAAGCTAAAACTTTTTTAATATCGGTTTGCGTTAACGCGATAATGGCTGCTACAATAGCCGTTGACAAACCTACCACCGCAATAATACTTAGCGTAATTGGCGAAAGCGTAAACAAAATATTTGAACGGGCTATCATATAAATACCTGCCGTTACCATTGTTGCAGCGTGTATTAATGCCGATACTGGGGTTGGCCCAGCCATTGCATCGGGTAGCCAAGTAAATA
>RDXP01000141.1 GCA_004292865.1 Sphingobacteriales bacterium | reverse complement strand
AAAAAGGAAAAGTACCCTAAAATGGTACTTTTCCTTTGAATGATAAGATGGACTAAAGATTAGTTATAACCTGGATTTTGTACTAAGCGGGGGTTTAATGCCCTTACGTTATTGGGGATTGGAAAAATCATCCAATGGTTATCTGTATCTGCATCTGGCTTTAATGGTGGACGAGCTTTAGACCAATACTTAACGGCTGGGTTAGCCACCTCGAACCTAATATTATCTCTTCGAGCGTAAGACTCCCAAGCAAATTCTCTTGAACGTTCATCTCTAATATCATCTAATGTAGGACTAAGAATATTGAATGTATTATTACCAAACGCCCTAGCCCTAACTAGATTAAAAGGACTTGCAGCACCAACAGGATTGTTTAATCTGAGCTCACACTCGGCTTTCATTAACAATACATCGGCGTAGCGCATAATTACATAATCATTTTCTAAATCATTATTTTCAACAACTGGTTTATCGGCATCGTTAGTTATTTGCCTAGGGTAATATTTTACGTTTCTTACCCCTGCCATAAGTTGAATGTCGGGTAACAAAGTTGGGTTACCAATTATTAAAGGCCCCCACCTCGGTACCGCTACAGTATAATTCAATGTAGATTTTCTTTGCCCAACTTTAATTATTTCACCAGTATTGGCTACTCCATTTATAAGATTCTCTCCTGGCAATGCGGCTCTTTGAGGCCCAACCAACCACATCCGTTTTCTCATGTCGTTAGCATCGTACAAATCATATAAATCTGCATTAGCAACAAAAGAATTCCACGGGCCACCTTTGAGTCCTATTGCTGGCCCGCCAGCACTATTAACAGTTTCGGCTATAAAGGTATTGCCCCTGCCCCTTAACCTATCCCGATACGAAACAAGTATATTTTCGGCTAATGAGTTAGTTGCAGCAAAATTATCGAAATAATTAGCAGCCAAAGTATATTTCCCCGAATTAATAACCATATCACAAGCTGCGCTAGCATCGGCCCAACGGGGTGTACCTGTATAAACCTGTGCATTAAGATATAGCTGCGCTAATAAAGTATAGGCTACATATTTATTAAATCTACCTTTAGGATTAACATTTTCGTCCATCAATGGAATACATTGTTTTAATTCTCGCTCTATATAATTAAAAGTTTCGGTAGCTGGGTTGGTTTTAATAGAAAAAGGATCGGCATACAAAACGGTATCTAAGGCAATATTTCTGAAATTATCCATGGCGTGAAACAGAAAAAAAGCTCTAGCCA
Organism: Sphingobacteriales bacterium; assembly: GCA_004292865.1. Lineage (GTDB taxonomy): Bacteria > Bacteroidota > Bacteroidia > Sphingobacteriales > Sphingobacteriaceae > Pseudopedobacter. Next base: position 17,061 of record RDXP01000141.1, on the reverse strand, counting down.
CACGAACCGCCGCTTTAATATTTGCTAAGTTCGAAGGCTTATTTTTAAGTGCGTCTAATTCGGATAATACTACGTTTGCCTTACTTAAACCGCCATACATTGTATTCCATAAAAAACTCAAACGATTTTCGTTAGCTGTCCAAGCGTGTTGATACGCCCTTTTCATATATAATGGCGAACGATCTGATTGACCATCATAAGGGTTAATTAACTCTCCACTAGACGAGTTAGCATAGCGTGTGTGCTCACTGTTGCCAAAACCAACAAGTGCGGTATTCACCAAACTTTGTGCATCTTGTACTATCTTACTATCGGCATACAATAAATCGTTACCTATGGCATTAAAAGGCTTTGTATCTAGCTTGGTACAACTTGTTATGCTTAATAAGGCTGTGCTTATTAAACATATTTTTAAATTTATTAACTTCATTTTCATATCTTTTTAATAATTAAAAGCCTATATTAACACCAAAGCTAAAAGAGCGTGTTCTAGGCGTACTTTCTTCGTTAGAGATGTAATTTTGAGAGCCATCGTTAGGATCAAAACTAGCGGCTGTAGAAATTTCTGGGTCTAAGCCTCTATATTTAGTGATTATAAATAAATTATTGGCTGCCACATACAGCTTTAAATTTTTTACGCCTTTAATTTTATTAAAAGTATAACCTAGTGTAGCGTTATCCATTCGTAAAAAAGAAGCACTTTCAAGCCAATAATCGGATACTACGTTTGGCCCCTGTATATTTTGCTCCAACCCCCTATAGGTTGTATTTGCGCCCGCTGTTAATCGTTGCTTGATGGATGTTTCGATATTACTGGCATTAGAATTATAAATTAGCCCACCAGATACACCTCTAATAAAAAAATTCAAGCTAAAATTTTTATAGTTTATTGTGTTCGAAACACCATAATTAAAACGAGGGCTGGGATCAAAATAAGAACTCTCTTTACTTACTTTCATTTTTCCTTCTGCGTCAAGCCCTTCGTAATGGGGAAGATAAAAAACAAATGGTGCATATCCTTCTTTTAAAAAAGTTATATAGTCTTTCGTAAAATTTTGCATTCCTGCTTGAAGATTCACATCACTTAAAGCAAACACACCCGATGCATCTTTAAGCGACTCTATCTTTGTTCTTACTCCTGAGATTTGACCTCCAATAGTCCAATTGAAATTTTTAGCTTGTATTGCTCTAAAATTTAATGCTAATTCCAAACCTTTATTACTTAAACTTCCCACATTTGCTGTTATGTACTTTCCCTCCTCTCTTTTACCCGGTAGGGCAGGGAGCGTAGGTGCAAAAAAGGATTCGTAATTAAATAACAATTTATCTGTTATATCATTAAAATAATTTATGTCTCCCGATAGGCGGCTATTAAAAAAAGCAAAATCTAAGCCCACATTTCTACCTTTGCGTACCTCCCACTGTATATCGGGATTTTCGTTTTGCAAAAACTCGTACACTACTTGACCATTTACTGGGTCTTTACCAGCTATTCTTAGACGTCTAGCTTGGTATTCACTTAAAGCGGATTGGTTACCTGTTTGACCATAGCCCGCCCTTAATTTCAAATCATTAATCCACAAAATATCCTTCATCCATTCTTCCTGTGTAATTCTCCAAGCAATGTTGGTTGCAGGAAAGGTAGCCCACTGGTTGTTTACACCAAATTTAGATGACCCATCACGCCTTAGACTTACTGTAAGGTAATATTTATTATCATAATTATAATTAAACCTACCTAATAACGAAATAAGTAAACTTTCATTTTTGTTTGATGATATTCTTCTTGAGGCTATATCACCAGATTCTAAGGAGTTATCTTCAAAAAACGGAAAAGATATTCTATCAACCTCGGCCGAAGATGAGTTATTAGTGAAATAATTGTATTCATACACAGATAAAGCACTAAAACTATGTTTTTTCCAAGAAAAATCATAACTTAAATTTAATTCACCTCTATAACTTTCGTTAGTAGAAGTAAGTCGTTTGGCGGTATTATCCATTTGAATATTTTTAGCCACATTTGTATAATCAGGAACAAACTTACCTTCGTTTCGTGTAATAGTAGATAAAGTACCCATAACACCAGCTTTTAAACCTTTTGTAATAAGATAATTTGCACCAGCAGCGTACTGTGTAAAGTTATTTCTGCCCTTATTTATAATATTTACTTGTCTTTCTACACTATTTAAAACATCTTTATTGTTATCTGGTGTAGTAAAAATATTATATGAACCATCTGCGTTAAATAAAGGAATAGCAGGAGATGTTATATTTATAAATTGAGGACCAACATTTCTACCCTTATCTTTTGTGATACTATTAGCTATACTTATTTGCACATCTAACTTATCGTTGAATGCTTTTTGTTGCGCATTAAACCTAATACCCATTTGTTCTCTACCACTATTGATGATAATGTTTTCTTGATTAATATAGTTAGCTGTACCTCTGTAAGTAAAGCCCTTATTCCCTCCTGATAAACCTATAGTATGGCTTTGGGTAAAAGCCTGTCTAGTTATTGCTCTCTGCCAATCAGTTCCTTCTCTACCAAAATCATTATCAGTAATTAATCGGTTTGGATTTGCTACCGCTCGCCAATCTTCTACATTTAATAGCTTCGCGTACCTTGCTTGGTTTTCAAATGCTGTAAATCCTTGATATTCGATTTTAGGTTGTCCAGAAACACCTTTTTTAGTAGTGATAATAATTACACCGTTAGCACCTCTAGTACCGTAAACAGCCGTTGCTGAAGCATCTTTCAAAACATCGTAAGTTTCAATATCGCCTGGAGGTATGTTATTTAACTGATCTATACCATCTAACTGTACCCCATCAACAACTATTAATGGGTTTTGACTACCATATAATGAAGTTTGCCCCCTCAAGCGTATTGTTGGTGTTTCAGTAGGGTCGCCAGTAGATTTAATAATGGATAAACCCGCTACCTTACCCTGTATTTGTAAAATAGAGTTTGTTACGTTACCTTGGTTAAAATCCTTAGATGAAATGTTTGACACAGCACCTGTTACATCTTTTTTCTTTTGTGCTTGGTAACCTGTTACTACTACATCATCTAAGGTATTGCTTGCTGCTTTAAGTTCTACTTTCATATTTGCCGATATAGCTACCGATTTGCTATCAAAACCTATGTAAGAAAACTTTAGGTTTTTGGCTTTTGCTGGTACTTGCAATTGGAAGTTACCATTTACATCTGTGCGGGTGCCGCCTTGGCTACCGCTAATACCAATGCTTACGCCTATAAGTGGGTCGTTATTTTCGTCAACAACGGTACCCTTAACTGTAAGGTTTTCTTGTGCGTAGGTTTGGTTAATTTGAGCTAAACATAAAATTATGAGCGCAAAACACCAAAGTAGTTTCTGTTTAAATTTATTCATAAAGGTTTATTTTTAAAAAATTGGTTGGTTTGATTATTTGTATAAACGCTGTAAAGTTAAAAAATGTTAAATGTATTTTAAAACTGTTACAAAACATTTATACAATAATGTAAAATTAGAAAGTTAGCTTTGGTTTAATTGTATTTTTATTGGCAATTTTTGGTGCTTTATTAACATGTGTATAATATAAATAAGGGTGCCTACCCAGCTGTTTTAGCCCATTTTTTATATCTAAAGGCATAAAATGAACGTGGCGTTTATGGTAATTTTATTGCGTGTTGTAATAAGCGTTATTATTATTTACCTGGGTTCGATTATCTAACTTAGGTATAAGTTATTATTAATCAGCAATATACCCAATTTTAGAGCGCTAATAATGGCAATGGCTTGCCTACGCAGGCAGTAAACGCCCTAATCATTATAAAAAACTAAAGTTTCGGAGGAAATATTTGTGCGAAAACGGGAATTAAATTTTAAAAATGTATCATTTTTTACCAAATTATAGGATTTTTATAGCATTGGCTGGGTATAAAAGCAGTAGGCTTTGCATAAATTTTTGTGTTCTTTGCGGTAAAGCGTAAAATTATTTTAACCGCAAAGAACGTAAAGCAGCTTGTAAGTGCTAACAGTAAACAAATAAACTAAAAAAGCACCTCTTTAAATTTACCTCCGAAACTTTAGTAAAAAACAATATTTATAAATCGAACTCGGGTTATTTCTATATTTTTGTTGTTTAACAAAAGTTTGTATGAACGAGCAATTATATCCCTTAAAATTTAAAACCATTTTTAAAGATAAAATTTGGGGTGGTGAAAAAATAAACACGCACCTTGGTAAAAACTTTTCGCCACTGCCTAATTGTGGCGAAACCTGGGAAATTTCGGGTGTAGCTTCTGATGTTTCTTTAGTTTCTAATGGTGCATTATTGGGTAAATGTTTGGTAGAAATAATTGCGGTTTATAAGGAACGGCTACTTGGAAAATCTGTTTATAACCGGTTTGGAAACAGTTTTCCGCTACTGATAAAATTTATTGACGCCAACGAAGATTTATCTATACAGGTTCACCCTAACGATGTGCTAGCAAAAAAACGCCACAACTCGTTTGGTAAAACCGAAATGTGGTATGTGATACAGGCGGATGAAGGGGCGAGCTTAATTTCGGGCTTTAACCAAGTGGTGGATAGGGAAACGTATTTAACAAAATTTAATAGTGGCCGTTTAACTGATATTTTAAATAAAGAAAAAGTGGCGGCTGGCGATGTTTTCTTTTTGCCTGCTGGCCGTGTGCATACTATTGGTAAGGGTTTGCTTATTGCCGAGATACAACAAACATCGGATATTACGTACCGTATTTACGATTTCGACCGTATAGACAATGAAGGCAACAAACGCGAGTTGCATGTAGAAGAGGCTTTGGATGCCATAGATTTTAAGCATTACGATAACTACAAAACAAACTATTCCCCTTCACAAAACACCCCTATTGAATTGGTAAAATGCCCTTATTTTACCACCAATTTATTAGATTATACACAACAATATACTTTTAGGGATTATACGGCTTTGGATAGTTTTGTTATTCATATTTGCTTGGCAGGGGCTTATACTTTAAAATACGAAAACGAAGAAATAGATGTAAAAATGGGTGAATGTGTTTTGATACCTGCAATGTTTAAAAATATCGAAATAAAAAGTAATAAGGGCTTTAAAATACTGGAAAGCTATATTGAAGAATAGAAAATTTAAAAGAATTTTTTGTTTTGGGTATTTTAAAAAGCGTGTTTACAACAACGTTTTTTTTGCCTAATTTACCTCACCGCCGCATTCCTTATTGCCACTTGCTGCGCTACTTTTTGTGCCAAATCCATAAAAACAGGCGAAAGTAAATTATCCCTATCTAAAATTACGGGTTGGCCACCATCGCCGCTATCGCTAATGCTTTTTACCAGCGGTATTTCGCCCAAAAAGGGTACATTATAGGTACTGGCAAGGGTACGGCCACCATCTTTACCAAAAATATAATATTTGTTTTCGGGTAGTTCGGCAGGGGTAAAATAGGCCATGTTTTCTATCACACCCAATATAGGCACATTTATAGCCTCCATCAAAAACATACCCAAGCCCTTTTTAGCATCGGCAAGGGCAACGTTTTGTGGCGTGGTAACCATTACCGCCCCTGCAATAGGGAAACTTTGGGTAATGGTAATGTGTATATCGCCTGTACCGGGCGGTAAATCTACCACTAAGTAATCCAGCTCGCCCCAGTCGGCATCGTTAAATAACTGTTTTACAGCGGTTGATACCATTGGCCCACGCCAAGGCACAGGCTGGTTAGGGTCGGTAAAAAAGCCCATCGAAAGTAGCTTTATACCGTATTTTTCTATCGGCGAAATGCGGGTTTTGCCATTTACTTCGCTAGCTTGTGGCTTTGCACCCTCCAAACCAAACATAATAGGGATAGATGGGCCATAAATATCGGCATCAATTAAACCTACTTTTGCACCGTTTAGGCTTAGGCCTAAAGCCAAATTTGCTGCCACGGTAGATTTTCCTACCCCACCCTTGCCCGATGCTACGGCAATAATATTTTTAATATTACTGTTTAATTGCTGTTTGGGGGCGGTAACCCGGCTGGTCATATTTATGGCAATTTCGGCCTCGGCATTTACAAAATGTTTTATGGCATTGCGGCAAGCGTTTTCCAGCATTGCCTTCATTGGGCAGGCCGGGGTGGTTAAAACCACCGAAAAACTAACTTTTAGGCCATCAATTTTTAAATCCTCAATCATACCTAAAGTCACCAAATCTTTTTTTAAATCGGGGTCTTCAACGTTTTTTAAGGCTGCTAATATTTGTTCGTTACTAAACATCTAAATTATTTTAAAATCAAAATTACTAAAACCATTAATTATTAATAGTATTGTTTAATATTTGTTTGCCCCAAAAATACTATTTGTGTGATTGTGCGGTTAATCATATCAAATCCTAAAAAATTACAATAATTACAATACGCATGCACAAGCGGCTTAAAAAAATTTTAATCGTTACATCAATTACCTTCACGGTTTTGGTTTTAAGTGGCATTGCCGTTTTATTTGCCAAGCGAGATGCCCTGCTAAAAACAGCTATTGCTAAGGTTGTACAAAAAGCAAAAAACAGTTATCATTTACAAGTTAAAATTGGGCAGGCTGGTTTTATAGGCCTTAGTACGGTAAATTTTAAAGATATAACTATTGTACCGCTGGGGCGGGATACCTTTGCAAACCTAAGGCAAACTAGCATTAGCGTTAAGCTGTTACCCCTAATATGGGGCGATATTAAAATTGGCGAACTAAATGTATATGATGCTAAAATTACCCTCATAAAAAAAGATAGCCTCAGCAATTACGATTTTTTACTTAAAAAAAAACCTACCGATACCTTAAACAAACCCAAACTTAACCTTGCCGACCTGGGCTATAAGCTACTACACAAAACCTTAGATAAAGTGCCCGATGATATGGATATTAAAAATTTTTCGATATCATTTAACAGCGATACCACGCATATCAACTTTTTACTGCCCAAGGCTACCATTAAAAGTGGGCAACTAAAATCAATCATTGTTTTAAATAAAACCGAAGCAATATGGCATTTAGACGGCGACTTAGACCCTAGTAACCAACAATTTAATATTTTTTGGTATGCGGGTAGGCATAAGGTTGAGTTTCCTTACCTCGAAAAAAAGTATGGCCTAAAACTTGATTTTGATACCCTACAATTTGCCATGGAAAGTGCCAAACGCCACAGTGGAAACTTTGAAGTAGTGGGCTCGTGGGGGGTAAAAAACTTGCTGATAAACCACCCACGCATTTCGGCCGAAAACGTAATTATAAAAAACGGCAGTGTAGCCGTAAAAATGATTGCTGGCGAAAACTTTGTAGCGGTTGATAGTTCATCTACCATATTTTTAGGCAAAGCTTGGGCGCACCCCTATTTTAAATACACCCTACAACCTGCTAAAATTTACGAACTCAAGCTTAAAGCCGATGAACAAAATGCGCAAGAAATTTTTGATGCTTTCCCTATCGGATTATTTGGGTCCTTAGAAGGCATAAAAGTTGCAGGCAAACTAAAATACGATTTAAACCTTTATTTAGATAGCAAACACCCTAGCCGTGTAATTTTTAATTCGGATTTAGAGTCGTCTAATGATTTTAAAATATTGGCTTTCGGGAAAAATAATCTTCAAAAAATTAATAACCCATTTGTTTATACCCCTTACGAAAAAGGCAAACCTGTACGCGATATTTTAGTAGCTCCCGAAAACCCCAATTACACCCCTATAAACCAAATATCGCCCAATATAAAAAACGCCCTGCTTACCTCCGAAGACCCATCTTTTTACAGCCACAAAGGTTTTGTGGAAGAATCTATCAGGCAATCTATTGCTACCAATTACAAGTCAAAATCATTCAAGCGGGGCGGAAGTACCATATCTATGCAGTTGGTAAAAAACATTTATTTAAGCCGTAAAAAAACAATTGCCCGTAAAATCGAAGAAATTTTAATTGTTTGGTTAATAGAAAATCAACACCTGAGTACAAAAAATAGAATGTACGAAGTGTATTTGAATATTATAGAATGGGGCCTCAATATTTACGGTATTGGCGAAGCCAGCCAATATTATTTTGGTAAATCTCCAGCAGAATTATCGCTTGGCGAAGGTATTTATTTGGCCAGCATTGTACCCAAACCCAAAGCTGGCTTATACGCTTGGCAACCCGATGGTAGCTTAAAACCACATTTACGAGGCTATTTTAACTTAATAGGGCGGCTTATGGCGCAAAAAGGCTACATAGCCCGCGATAGCAATGCCTACGGTTTTTATGGCGTACGCATTAAAGAAAGCCTGCGCCAGCAAATTGCCCCACAAGATTATTTATTGCCCGATAGCATAGCCGATGATGGCGATGGCTTTTTAGGCTTAAACATTTTTAAATCACAACCCAAAGATACCTTAGAAAAAAAAGTGGGTTTTTTTAATAGATTACTAGGCATTACACCCAAGGTTGATTCTACAGGCAAAACCCCAAAGCAATTACGACAAGAACGTAGAGAGGAAAGGCGAAAATTACGGGATAAAAAACCCGAATAGTTTACCAAAGTTTAGGCACCAATAAAACCCTCCATTAGATAGTGTGCCACCACCACTAGCATATCTCACAAAAATTACCCAAACCTATCTTTTGATGTTTGCTGTGCCACCAACCATGGGGAACTTATATAATTGGCAAGCTTTTAAATATTAAAAATAAGCCCCCAAAAACTCGCTCGCTTTTTGCTCCAACATTTTATTACATTTGCTTTAAATAGTGTAAGGATAATACGCTATACCAAACCTTGCACACACAAAAACAATCCCAAAATTCAACAAAATGACAAAAAAACTTTTTCTTTTAGATGGTATGGCATTAATATACCGAGCCCATTTTGCGTTAAGTAAAAACCCACGATTTACGGCTTCGGGCATCAACACATCGGCCGTTATGGGCTTTACCAATACCCTTTTAGAAATCTTAAAAAAAGAAAACCCCAGCCATATTGCCGTAGTTTTTGATACCGCCGCCCCTACCGAACGCCATACCGATTTTGAAGCATACAAAGCCCACCGAGAGGCCATGCCCGAAGATTTAAAAGCAGCCCTGCCTTACGTTAAAAAAATAATTACAGGCTTTAATGTCCCTGTAATTACATACGATGGTTACGAAGCCGACGATATTATTGGCACCCTAGCCAAGCAAGCCGAGCTTGAGGGTTTTACCGTTTTTTGTATGACGCCCGATAAAGATTTTGCGCAGCTGGTATCCCCAAATATTTTTGTGTACAAGCCCGCCCGCATGGGCAACGATATTGAAATTATGGGTGTGCCCGAGGTTTTGGCAAAATGGGAGATTGAACATGTACACCAAGTAATAGATATTTTAGGCCTTTGGGGCGATGCCGTGGATGGCATACCCGGCATACCCGGCATTGGCGAAAAAACCGCCAAATTGTTAATAAAACAATACGGCTCGATGGAAAATATTATTGCCAACAGCCACGAATTAAAAGGTAAACAAAAAGAAAATGTAGAGGCTTTTGCCCAGCAAGGTATGCTATCTAAAAAACTGGCTACCATTATTTTAGATGCCCCTGTAAGTTTCCACGAAGAAAGCTACCGCTTAGAAAAACCCAACCGAGAAGTGTTAGAACCGCTTTTTGCAGAGTTAGAATTTAGAACCCTTGGCCGTAGGGTTTTTGGTGATGATTTTAACATTGCCAACGCAAAGCCCGCAACCATAAATGCCCAAATGGATTTATTTGGTAGCCCCATAGCATCCACAGCTAAAGAAACAAAAAGCACTTATACCCCACCCGAAGTAGAGGGCGGTAAAAATATAAATAACGTAGCGCACAATTACCAATTAGTGCAAACGCCACTAGAAATAGCCGATTTAATATCTCAACTAAACAACCAAAAATATTTTTGCTTTGATACCGAAACCACAGGCACCGATGCCAATACCTGCGAACTGGTAGGCCTTTCGTTTTCGTTTAACCCAAGCGAAGGTTTTTACATTCCTATTAATGCAAGCCAAGCGGAAGCCTTAAAAACTGTAACGTTATTTAAAGCCGTATTAGAAAATCATGCCATCGAAAAAGTAGGACAAAACCTAAAATACGATATTATGGTGCTAAAAAATTACGGCATCAACGTAAGTGGTAAACTGTTTGATACCATGCTAGCGCATTACGTAATAGACCCCGATACCCGCCATGGTATGGATATTTTGGCGCAAAATTATTTGGGTTATACCCCTGTTTCTATATCCGAGCTTATTGGTAAAAAAGGGAAAGGCCAAGGTAATATGCGTGATGTGGAAGTAGATATTGTAAAAGAATATGCCGTAGAAGATGCCGATATTACCCTACAATTAAAACACGTTTTTGAGCCTTTATTAAAAGCCGCCGACGGCGAAAAACTAGTACACGAAATAGAAAATCCGCTTATATATGTGCTTGCCGATATGGAGCGTGAAGGAGTGCGCATTGATATTAATCAATTAAACCTATACTCTAAAGACCTAGCTATAGAGATAACAAGGCTAGAAAAAACCGTTTACGAAAAAGCGGGCGTAAAATTTAATTTAGCCAGCCCCAAGCAACTGGGCGAAGTACTTTTTGATAAATTAAAACTAGATGATAAAGCGAAAAAAACCAAAACTGGGCAGTACCAAACTGGCGAAGATGTGCTACAATTATTGGCACATAAAAGCGATATTGTAAAAGATATATTGGATTTTAGGCAGTTACAAAAGCTAAAATCTACTTATGTTGATGCCTTGCCTTTGATGATAAACGAACGTACTGGCCGTGTACATACCTCATACAACCAAGCTGTTGCAGCTACAGGCAGGCTAAGCTCTAACAATCCTAACTTACAAAATATACCTATAAAAACCGAGCGTGGCCGCGAAGTGCGTAAAGCGTTTATCCCACGGGATGATAACCACGTATTGCTATCGGCCGATTATTCGCAGATTGAGCTGCGCATTATTGCCGAAATAAGTAAGGAAGAAAATATGTTGGAAGCATTTATTAATAAGCTAGATATACATACCGCCACAGCTGCAAAAGTTTACGGCATTGGCTTAGATGAGGTTACGCCCGAGCAACGCCGTAATGCAAAGGCAGTAAATTTTGGGATAATTTATGGGCAATCGGCATTTGGGTTATCGCAAAGTTTAAACATTCCCCGTAAGGAGGCTGCCGAAATTATTGAAAACTATTTTTTGCAATACCCTGGCATAAAACGTTATATGGCCGATACCATAACCCTAGCCCGAGAAAACGGTTATGTAGAAACCTTAATGGGCCGCAGGCGATATTTGCGAGATATTAACTCGGCAAACGCAACCGTACGTGGCTACGCCGAACGAAATGCCATAAATGCACCCATACAAGGCTCGGCGGCCGATATGATAAAAATTGCCATGATACACATTCACCAAGATATTAAAACCCAAAACCTACAATCAAAAATGACCATGCAGGTACACGATGAGCTTGTGTTTGATGTTTTAAAAACCGAAGTGGAAGCTATGAAAGCCATTATTAGCCACCGTATGAAAACCGCTATTAAAACCACAGTGCCTATTGAGATTGAAATTGGCGAGGGGGGTAATTGGTTAGCGGCGCATTAGGGGGAGGGAAAACAATTTTTAAATGTAGCAATATAGACAAATACTATATCTTTATAAATATTTATAGTTTTTAGATTGTTTAATCAACCCTATATTTGTAACTCAAAAATAAATATAAAAATTATGATAGGCATAGGCGAAAAATTTCCTGCATTTAACAAACAAGCTGTAGTAAGCTTAGAAAAAGGTAAAGAGTTTGAATTTATTAATTCGGATAGTTTTATTAATAGCGATAACCGCTGGACGGTAATGTTTTGGTGGCCAAAAGATTTTACTTTTGTATGCCCTACCGAAATTGCCGAATTTAACAACAATTACGGTGAGTTTAAAGACCGTGACACCACACTTTTAGGAGCATCAACCGACTCGGAATTTGTACACTTGGCCTGGAGAAATAACCACGATGACTTGCGTGGCTTAAAGTTTCCGATGATTGCCGATACCTCAAAATCCTTAGCCGAAGATTTAGGCATTTTGGTAGCTGGCGAAAAAGTAGCTTACCGAGCTACTTTTATTATCGACCCCGAAGGTGTTATCCGTTGGATTTGTGTAAACGATTTAAGCGTAGGCCGTAATGTTAAAGAGGTTTTACGTGTTTTAGATGGCTTACAAACCGACGAACTTTGCCCCTGCAACTGGGAAAAAGGACAGGATACTTTAGGATAGGCTTTCGGGCTTTCGGGCAACGGGCTTTCGGGCTTCGGGCTATGGGCTTTCGGGCTTGGGGCTAAGACTGTTCTAAAATAAAAAACATTTAATCAATTTCCATTTAAACCTCGGTAGATTTCTACATCCTTTCTATCGAGGTTTAATAAAAGCTAGTGCGCATTATTTTTGGTACGCACAAGCATCCCACCAAAAATATTTTAAACCAATAAATATGAGCAATATTAAAGAAACAACTGCCGAACTTTTAGAAATTTTTGGCTTAACAGAAATAAAGAACCCAGCGTTAGATATTATTAACCAAACGGAATTCAAATACCTACGAGATTTAAAATTAAACTTTAACAGTACGCTAACATCAGAATATATTAGCGAAAAAGAATGTGGACTGTTAGGGTTAAGTGTGGCTACCAATAACCAAAATGCAGTATTAATAAATTTTTATAAAGCCTACGCTCTTAAGTTTGAGGCTAGTGAAGATGAATTGGCCGAAGCTGTATCTTGCGCTTCGCTACTGGCAAGCAATAATATTTTTTACCGGTTTAGGCATTTTACCCAAAAAGAAAAATATACACAAATACCTGCCCGCATACGCATGCAAATTATGATGAAACCTGTAACGAGCAAAGAATTTTTTGAACTGATAAGTTTAGCTATTTCGGCGGTAAATGGTTGCGAAATGTGCGTAAACGCCCACGAAGATTCGCTTATAAAACTCGGCTGTAAAGAGGAACGAATTTTTGATGCAGTAAGAATAGCTTCATTGGTAACTTCGGTGGGTAAAATTATTTACTAAAGTTTCGAGGGAATGATTTTTACCCCTTTTTTAAAAATTTTAGACGCTTATAGTGGTATCGTGGGATTAATTTATACAATTACACGTAAACGATGCCGCCAATTATAGCAAATACGCTAAAAAGAAAGTCAGCATTTAAAAGCACCAGCCCTGAGTTTACTAAAACCGAATTAGCTGATACTGGCCACCGGCTGCCTGCTTACCGTAGGCTGGCAGGTGACGGGGCTTAGCCTTGCTTATGAAAAACAGGACTTGGTTTTTCAAAATATTTTTTATAAAAACGGGGTTTATGTAATTATATCCATTTTATATGGCGTTTATGGCGAAAAATGGTGTTAAATTTATCTTAACCTATTTAAAATATTTATGAACTACGATATTTTACTTATTTATTCGCACTATCGCAACTTGGATTGTGCGCAAACGCAAAAAACTTATCCCTTTGTTGGTAATTATTAAAAATTAATTAAAGAATATAACAGCAAATCTGATTTAAAATATCGTTCTTTGTACTTTAGGTTTTTAATTTAAAACGCATAATTATTGTATTTTTTTACCGTACCTGTTTTTTAACAGGTACGGTTTTTTTATGTGTTTAATTTTACACTTTTTAAATAAAAAAAAATTAGTTTAGTCCGCTTAACTATTTTTAGGTTAAAATATGCAAAAACGGGCTAAATGATGGCTAATAATTCAAAAATTATGAATAAACAGGATATACTCGCAATAGATATTGGAGGCTCGCATATTAAGGGTGCCGTACTAAATAGTGCTGCCGAGTATCTATCAGAATACCATAAAGTTGAAACCCCCATATCATCAACCCCCGAAAACGTAATTAAAGCAATTCGCGATTTAATTAAAGAGTTTCCGCCCTTCGATAAAATTGCGGTAGGTTTTCCAGGTTATGTAAAAGATGGCGAAATTAAAACGGCACCAAATTTAGGCAACAGCTATTGGGCAAATATAAATCTTGGCCAAATACTTGCCAACGAATTACAAAAACCCGTACGTGTGGTTAACGATGCCGATTTTCAAGGCTTGGCCTTAATAAGTGGCAAAGGTTTAGAAATGGTAATTACCTTAGGTACAGGTTTTGGTACTGCTTTGTTTATGGATGGCGCTTTACTGCCACATTTAGAACTTGCCCATTTACCCGTACGTAAAAATAAAGATTACGATGCCTTTGTTGGCGAAAAAGCATTGCAAAAAGAGGGTTTAGAAAACTGGAACGAACGAATGAAAGAAGTTTTAAACACCTATAAAACGGTAGTTAATTACGATAACTTATTTTTAAGCGGCGGCAATGCAAAAAGATTAAACTTTAAATTAGATAAAAATATACAAATAGTTAGTAACAAAGACGGGATAAAAGGCGGTGCTTTTTTATGGCAAGTGGCCGAAAGCTACTGCGTAAAAACAGCACATCCAAATCAATAATTAAAACAAAAAAATGGAAATTAAAAATCAAACAATTGAGCAATTAGCAATTAATACGGTTCGTATTTTATCGGCCGATGCGGTACAAAAAGCAAACTCGGGTCACCCAGGTATGCCAATGGGCGCAGCACCAATGGCACACGTAATTTATGCCAACCAAATGAAATATAACGCCAAAAGCCCCAAATGGGTAAACCGCGATAGGTTTATTTTATCGGCAGGCCACGGTTGTATGTTGCAATACAGTATGTTGTACCTTACTGGTTACGATGATATTACCTTAGATGATATTAAAGATTTTAGGCAAATGCACAGCAAAACTGCTGGCCACCCTGAGTACGGACATTTACAAGGTATTGAAGTTACCACAGGCCCACTGGGCCAAGGTTTTGCCAATGGGGTAGGTTTTTCTATCGCACAAAAACACATTGCCGCAAGGTTTAATAAACCAGGTTTTAACCTTTTCGATTATAACATTTACGCTATTGTTAGCGATGGCGATTTGCAAGAAGGTGTAGCAGCCGAAGCAGCATCGCTTGCTGGACATTTAAAACTAGGTAACCTAATTTATTTGTACGACGATAACCATATATCTATCGAAGGGGATACCAATGTATCGTTTACCGAAGATGTAAAAATGCGTTTTGAAGCTTACGGATGGCAAGTTTTGGTAGTAAGCGATGGTAACGATATTGATGCCATTGCCGCCGCAGTTGAACAAGCAAAACTAGTTACCGATAAACCTACGCTTATAAAAGTGCGTACCCATATTGGTTTTGGTAGCCCCAATAAAGTAGATAGTTACGAAGCTCACGGTTCGCCACTGGGTGTGGAGGAATTAAAACTGGTTAAAAAAGCATTTGGGTTTAACCCCGATGAAAGCTTTGTAATACCAGCCGAAGTGTTGGCATTTTACAACCAACAAGGCAGCAAAGGCGCAGCCGATGAAGCCGCTTGGAATACGCTTTACAGCGATTATAAAGTAGCTTATCCCGCCTTAGCGGCCGAGTACGAATTGCTAGCCAGCGGTGCTTTGCCACAAGATTGGGAAAATACTTTACCCGTTTTTGCTGGTACTGATAAGGCCATTGCCACCCGCAGCGCATCGGGCAAAGTTATAAACGCTATTGCTGCAACTTTACCACAATTAATTGGTGGCTCGGCCGATTTAGCCCCATCAACCAATACTTTAATTGATGGTGCAACTTCGTTTACTGCCGATAATTACGGCGGGCGAAACTTCCATTTTGGTATTCGCGAACACGCAATGGGTGCTATTGCAAACGGTATGGCACTATCGCACAACATAATACCTTATTGTGCAACATTCTTAATATTTTCGGAATATATGCGCCCGCCAATTAGGTTAGCCGCTATTATGAAAATACGTTCTATTTTTATTTATACCCACGATAGTATTGGTTTGGGCGAAGATGGTACCACTCACCAACCGGTTGAGCAGTTAATTTCGTTACGTTCTATCCCTAATACCATTATTTTACGCCCTGCCGATGCCAACGAAACCGCACAAGCGTGGCGTGTAGCTTTAACGCATACTACTGGCCCGGTTTGTTTGATTTTAACTCGCCAGGCTTTACCAATTATTGATCAAGATAAATACGGAAGTGCCAAAAATGTAGAGAAAGGTGCTTATGTAGTATCTGATTGTGAGGGCGATGCACAGGTAATTTTATTGGCCACTGGTTCCGAGGTTTCTTTAATTATGAAAGCCCAAGAGCAACTAAAAGCCGAAGGCATTAGCAGCCGTGTGGTAAGTATGCCATCGTGGGAATTGTTCGAGCAGCAAGATGCAGCTTACAAAAACTCGGTTTTACCTAAACATATTAAAAAACGTGTTTCGGTAGAAATGGCATCAACCTTAGGCTGGCACAAATACGTTACCGATGATGGTATAGCTATTGGCTTGGACCGTTTTGGCGAATCGGCTCCAGCCGAAGTGCTAATGGAAGAGTTTGGATTTACCGTTGCCAATGTTGTAGCGAAAGCGAAAGTGGTGATAGCTGGTTAATAGATAATAGTAAGTTGAAAGTAGGGAGTGGTTTTTAGTAGCTGCTCCTTATTTTTTTGATGTAGATATTTTACAGTCTGAACTATGATTTTTTTGATTAAATGATTCGTGGCTATTATAAATGAACAATACAAATATTCGGACTTAACAGCTAAAATTATTGGTTGTTCAATGATGGTGCATAAAACTTTGGGAAATGGGTTTCAAGAAATTATTTACAAAGAGCCTGAGAAATTGAAATGGCTTTATTAAATTAAAAGATGTACTTTTTTCCCAAGCTATAAATTATTTAGAAGCTTATAATTTAGAAATTGGTTTATTAATTAATTTTGGAAAAATAAACCTTAATTTTAATAAAAAGCTAAACTTTCGGAATAAGTAAAGCACATAAATATACTTATAGTGCGGCGTATTTATAAAATTAGCTGGATATATACGCAACAGGCTTTGTGTAAATCTTTGTTTTCTTTGTGATATATTTTTACCGCAAAGAAAGCAAAGGAAAA
>RDXP01000140.1 GCA_004292865.1 Sphingobacteriales bacterium | reverse complement strand
TTATAATCCTAATATAATCAAACATTTAAAAGCAATTAGGAAACCTGTTTACAAACAATTAAAGCTACAATCGTACTACAAAAGCCGTGTGGACTTTGGCGATATTACATCAAGGTTTATAACCACACTTGAAAATGTTTTTTGTAAATATTTCGGTATCGTAATAAACCCAACTTTAATAAACACAGCCGAAAATTGCCAAAAAGTAATAGATAAGTTTATGGTAATAACGCCAGAACCTTACGACGAGAAAATAATTATTGATGAAATTTTAGATAGTACAAAATTTGACGAACTAGAAGATAAGGACTTTGAAACTTATGTAAAACGTACTAAATTGCGAGTTTCTGATGGTGATTTACAAGATTTTTTTGAGTTGATTATTCGTAAAAACTTAAACGGCTTTGCCCCCAAGCGGTCAAATTATACAGTTAGAGGTTGTATTTACCAATGGTTTAGAAAATATTTAGGAATAGATTATAACGCACCAAACGGTATGATAAATATTCAAAATTTATTTTTACATCCAAGCAACATTGCCGTTTACAGCCGCTTGCTTAACGAAGCCACCGAAGCCTATAAGCCTGCAAAAAAACAAGAAGTTAAAGATAAAATTGAAGAAAAATATTACAACTGGGATATAAAGTTTGAAGAATTTTACAACCAACATACCGACGAATTATTTAACTGCAACCTGAATATTTACGATAAATGTTACCTAACTAAAAACCGTTCAAATCCCGAAAAAGAATTTGAAAAATATGTAGAAACCAAAGCCGAAACAATAGATTGGTGGTTTAAAAACGGAGTAAGCAAACAAGATTTTTTAGGTATTCGTTACGAGGAAAACGATATGCCAAAAATATTTTATCCCGACTATATTGTTCAACTAAAAAACGGAAAAACCATAATAGCAGACACCAAAGCAGGAAATACCGCAGTAGAAGCAAAATCAAGAGCCGAAGCATTGTACAAATACATGGCAACCGAAAACGCAAAAGGTAAAAATTTGATTGGTGGTATTTTGGTGCAACAAGGCAACCATTGGAAAATAAATATGAATGAAACTTATTTATACGACAAAAATGATTTAACAGGCTGGGCGTTTTTAGCTGATTTCATGTAAACAATTAGTTTATAGCGTTATGAAAAAGTTTTTAGTAGCCAATTGGTAAAATATTTATCTAAAAATATATATAGTTTTCAATCATTCGTTTTTTTGTTTATAACCCAGTATCCCGCTAGGTTAAAAGCAATAATAATATGGTAAAACAAGGTATGCCATAAGCCATAATAAGATTTCATAATGATAAACCGTTCTTTTAGGCTTTGCCCGTGTTTGGTTTTTGATAGGCCGCCTACCATATATTTTGCTACATAGCTTTGGGTATTACGGATAGTTTTGGCCTTTTGCAGGATGTTTAAAGTCCAATCAATATCGGCACTAAGCTGGTAAGTAGTGTTGTAAGGGCTAGCCAAATTTTTGCGTACATAAATGGCCTGATGGCTTACTGGCATCCCATATTTAAAACTATTGATGCCGAGGTTTTGGGGTGCTTGGTGCCGGCGTTTGCCCAGGGACAATAAATTTTGGTTTATCATTTCGGTTTCACCATAATATACATCGGCATAAGGCGGGCGTAAAAGTTTTTCAACCGTGGCGGGGGCATAAATTTCGTCGCCCGAATTCATAAAAAGCACATAATCGCCTGTGGCTAGGGCTAAGCCTTTGTTCATGGCGTGGTAAATACCGCTATCTTTTTCGGATACAAAATGGGTTATTTTTTCTTTGTATTTGTTGATTATATCTACCGTTCCATCGGTACTTGCGCCATCAATAACAATATACTCTATGTGGGCATAGGTTTGGTTTAACACCGATAAAAGGGTGCGTTCTATATGTTTAACGTTATTGTAAACGATGGTGATAACTGATAGCAAAGGTTTTTCTAGCATTATTTTAAAACAGATTGGTAAAGGGCAATATATTGTTTGGCAATAATTTCTTCGGAATAAGTATCAATTACTTTTTTGCGGGCATTTTTTTGTAAGTTACTTCCCTTGTTATGTAACACCCAATGTATGCCTTGGGCAAAATCATCCGATGATTGGTATTGGGCAACATAGCCATTTTGTTGATGGTCAATCATTTCGGGAATTCCTCCTTGGTTAAATGCCACCACAGGTATGCCGCAAGCCAAGGCTTCCATTACCATATTGGGTAAATTATCTTCGAGCGATGGCAACACAAAAACACTGGCAAGGTTGTAAATTTCTACCAACTCTTGTTCGGCTGTAATTATTTGAAAACTTATGGTTGAGAAAGGTATTTGTGTAATATCAAAACCTTTATTTTTACCAAAAAGCACAACATCCAACCTTTGGTTAGGGTATTGTTTTTTTAAAATTTCTAAAGCCTCTATTAAATACGCTACACCTTTGCGCTTATCGTTGATATTGGCAGCACCAAATAGTATAATTTTAGCATCGGCGGTAAGCCCCCATTTTTTACGGATTTCGGTTTTATTTAGTGGTTTATATAAAGTGGTATCAATAGGATTAGGGATAGATTGTATGTTAAAATTTTGAAGCAAGCTGCTTTTTCGGGCTTGCTGCGCCATCCAATGGCTACAAGCTACAAAGGTAATATTGCTATTGCGGGCAAATAATTGCTGTTTTAATAACCATCCTTTTTTAGAAATATCATCCCCGTAAGGGCGAGTTAAAAACTTACAATTGCCGCATTGTTGCATAAAATGGTTGCACTTACCCGCATAGTGGCAGCCACCTGTAAATACCCACATATCATGCAATGTAAACACAATAGGCTTGTTTAAATCGAATAGTTTTTGAAGGTTACTGAGCGATAAAAATCCTTGATTAATCCAATGAAAATGTAAAATATCGGACTGGGCAATAACCCTATTTTTTGAAACATCAATACCTACATTGGCGGTAGAAAAGGCAAAGCGAACGGTTTTATTTTTCTCGTAAAAGGCAATAAACGAAATGCGTTCACGCAAAAAATTTAGCTTCGCTATAATAAAATCGACCCTCGTTTTAAGTATTGATATAACAGCTTGGTGTATGCTATTTTTGTACTGTACAAGCATGTTTACCTGCACTTTATTGCGCAAGGCATTTAATAAACGCTTACACGCTACGGCTGCGCCACCACCACTATCGGCTGTATTTATAAGGCTAACTTTCATTAAATAGCGGTATGCTGGGTATTAAAATTTATATTTGCAAATAGCTTGCAAATTATTAAAATTGAACAATACATTTTTTTATTTTAATAATTTGCATTTTTTTAATGGTATAACAATGGGGCTAATTGCTTTTTTAACGCAAGATCAAAAACAAAATAAAAGCAATTTAAAAGCCAAAATAGTGCTTTTTATGTTTAGGATGGCACAATTGGCCAATAAACACATTGCTATTGCAGTACTAATGTGCCTGTATTTAGGTTTCTATCACGTTTTTGTGGAATGGTTTTTAGGTATAGAGCTGCCAAGGAAAACCAAGGTAGGCGCAGGCTTAATTATTTACCACGGGCAGGCATTAGTAATTAACCAAGGGGTAAGCATTGGGCATCATTGTACTTTACGAAACTCAACAACCATAGGCCATAAAGTATTAAAAAACGGCACATTAAGTGGCTGCCCAGTTATAGGAAACCATGTAGATATAGGTGCTAATGTGTGCATAATAGGCGATATCAACATAGGTAATTATGTAAAAATAGGTGCTGGAGCTGTGGTTGTAAAAAGTATTCCCGATAATTGTACCGTGGCGGGTAACCCAGCAAAAATATTAGCATAATATAAATGAACAATCAATTAACCGAACCTGTATTTTGGAAAAATTTTTGGGAAGCCAAGCAAAACCTGGTTTTTAAAATCAAACCCGATTATACCTTTCACCAGCTTATTGGGCCATTAATTAAACAACAAAGCATAAAATCGGCCATCGAATTGGGTGGTTTCCCTGGTTACTACTCGGTTTTTTTAAGAAAATATTTTGATATTGATGTTACCCTTTTCGATTATTACATACATCCCCAAATTATCGAAAACCTATTGTTTTTTAATGATTTAGCACCAAGCGATATTGCCATTATCGAAGCCGATTTATTTACTTATCAACCTCAAAAAACTTACGATATGGTATGCTCGTTCGGCTTAATAGAACATTTTAATAATACCGAAAATATTATTGCCAAACACCTTAATTACCTAAGCCCGGGCGGTACTTTATTGATAACCTTACCCAATTTTAAAGGCATTAATGGCTGGATACAAAAAACATTCGACCGCTACAATTACGATAAACACTTTATTAGCTGTATGGATTTGGATATTTTAAGCACAACAGCCCAAAAACTTGGCTTACATCATGTACAAACTTTTTATAATGGCGGCTTTAGTACTTGGATAGAAAACAAAGAGCATAAACCTATTTTTATACGTGTTGTGGTTAAATTTATTTGGCTTGTAGGTAAAATAGTATCAAAAATTATACGCAGCGAAAGCAAATTAATGTCGCCCTACATAGTTTTAATAGCCCAAAAGTGATGTTTACCACACCTATTATTTAGTTTTGTATTTAATAAAAAAATACACAGGTTAATTTGGCAAATATTTATTTAGTAAACCAGAGAAAAATCTGAAATTGAAGTTAAAAAAAATAAACCTTTAATACTTTATGTTAAAAATATTTTTTTTTGTAACATTACATAATCAATATTAAACCAGTTAAAAACTTACATTAGTAAAATAAATTAAATTTGTATTATTTAGTTTACCTTATATTTATAAACGCAGGTAAACATTAGATGCAATATATTTATTTATATTTGTAGCACTATACCTTATCAAATATGTTCAGTAAAATTAATATACTGCCTCGATGGATAATTTTTTCTATCGATCTTTTTATAAGCATCTCGTCGTTACTATTAGCCTACTTTATAAAGTCTAACTTTGATATTAATGACCTTAATTTTGAAGAACTTAACCGCAATCTTTTTATACTTACGCTTATAAATTCTTTGGTGTTTTTTAATGTTAAAACCTATGCTGGCATTGTACGTTACACCTCTTCGCAAGATTCGTTTCGGATATTATTTGCCATAATTATAAGCAATGGCTTTTTATTTTTAGCCAATTTATATTTACTAGGTTTTTACAACACCCAATTAATGCCAACCATGATTTTAGTAATCAATGGTTTATGTTCGTTTTTATTGCTCATAACGTATAGGATACTGGTAAAGTATTTTTTTATGTACATTAAAAATTTAAAAATAGATAAACGTAAAGTAATTATATACGGAGCTGGTGAAACAGGTATTACTACCAAACGAACGTTAGACCACGATTCGGATGTGAATATGAATGTAATTGCATTTGTAGATGACGATGAACGAAAAACAGGCAAGGTAGTAGATAGCGTTAAAATTTTTCACTCCTCAGATTTGATTAAAATTATTGAAGCCGAGAGGGTACACGATTTGGTATTGGCCACGCCTAATTTACCCACTGAATTAAAAAATAAAATTGTTGATATATGCCTCGATCATGGCGTTAAAGTACTTAACGTACCCCCTTTAAGTAATTGGGTAAACGGCCACTTTAAAGCTACACAAATACAAAATATAAATATCGAAGACCTGCTAGAGAGGCAGGCTATACAAATAGACGAAAAATCTATTGAAGCGCAAATACACGGCACTCGGGTACTTGTTACAGGTGCTGCTGGCTCTATAGGCCGCGAAATTGTGCATCAACTTGTAAAATATAAGCCTCAGCTTATCATTTTAAGCGATGTAGCCGAAAGTGCCTTACACGAGCTACAACTAGAATTACACGACCTAAATACCGAAAACAATTTTACCGTATTTATAGGCGATGTAAGAAACTACGAAAGAATGAAAATACTGTTTGATACCTTTAAACCTCATTTTGTATATCACGCAGCAGCGTACAAGCATGTGCCTATGATGGAAAACAACCCATCGGAAGCTATCCGCACCAATGTATTGGGTACTAAAGTAATTGCCGATTTATCCGTAAAGTTTTTAGTCCGAAAATTTGTAATGGTAAGTACCGATAAAGCCGTAAACCCTACCAATGTAATGGGGGCATCAAAGCGTATTGCCGAAATATATGTACAATCGTTATACGAATCGTTCGAAAAAAACGATGTGATTTACGAAAACGGATTAAGCCATTTAAACCATTCGGCCAAGGCCAAAACCAAGTTTATTACCACCCGATTTGGCAACGTATTAGGCTCCAATGGTTCGGTAATACCACGCTTTAAAGCACAAATTCAAAAAGGTGGCCCTATTACAGTTACCCACTCCGAAATTACCCGTTTTTTTATGACCATACCCGAAGCCTGCCGGTTGGTATTAGAAGCTGGGGCAATGGGCAAAGGTGGCGAAATATTTATTTTTGATATGGGTAAATCAGTTAAGATTGTTGAACTCGCCAAAAAAATGATCAAACTATCTGGCCTTGTGCCCGAACAAGATATTGCCATTGAATTTACAGGATTGCGCCCCGGCGAAAAACTTTACGAAGAATTATTAAACGATTTAGAAAACACTATACCCACCCATCACACAAAAATAATGATTGCCAAAGTACGCGATTACTGCTTTAATGAAGTTTCTAAAGACATTGATAAACTAATACAACTGGCTAATTTATACGAAGATGTAGCCGTAGTACGCAAAATGAAAAACATAGTACCCGAGTATAAAAGTAATAATTCGGTTTACGAAGAATTAGACCGAAAATTGGTAACCCTCAATTAAAAAAAATGATAAAAAAATACTTCCTTTTTATATTTATTGTAACCTCATTAAGCGCAAGCGCACAAACACCCAATGTGTACCAGCCTTATTCGTTTCAGTTTTATCAAAAATTTGATAAATACGTTTACGACCCAAATACAAGGTTTCACTCATCGTTAAAGCCCTATTTTGCTGATGATTCACTATTAAAAGCACCGCTCGATTCGTTTTATAATATAGGTACCGAAACCAGAAAACGATCGTGGATACGCCGTGTGGTGCGTACCCAGCACCTTATACAGATAAGCAACAAAGATTTTACTTTTTATGGAGATTTTTTACCCGATTATTCTATAGGTAGAGAACTACAGCAAAATAAAACCACTTGGCAGGATAGTAAAGCCTTCCAATTTGGAGGCACAATAGGTAAAAAATTCTCTTTTTATACCAGTGCTTACGAAAACCAAGCTAAATTTCCAGATTATTTAAAAAACTATATCACAAACAATAAAATTGTACCAGGGCAAGGTTTATCAAACACCTATGCAAATAATACCAATAAAAATATCGATTACTCTTACGCAACCGCAATCATATCATACACCCCCAATAAGTACGTTAATTTTACATTAGGGCAAGATAAAATATTCATTGGCGATGGCTATCGGTCCATGTTACTATCCGATTTTGCAACCAATTACCCACTTTTTAAAGTTACTGCCAATATAGGCAATGTGCAATATTCGGCAATTTGGACAAGCATGCAAGACCCTAATGCCAACAAATTCTCGTACGATGCAGGTGCCCGAAAAAAAGGCGGTGTTTTTCATTACCTAGATTGGAACGTAAATAACCGACTTTCTTTTGGCTTTTTTGATGCCGTAATTTGGGCCGATAAAGATGATGTAGGAAACTCCAGAGGCTTTGACCCAACTTATATAAACCCTTTTATATTTTTAAGGCCTGTTGAGCGTAATAACGGCTCCCCCGATAATGCAATGGTAGGCTTTACCTCAAAATACAAACTGCATAAAAGCGCCACTATTTATGGGCAATTTATTTTAGATGAACTTGAAGCAAAAAACTTCTTCTCAAACAAAGGAAGTGTACGCAATAAATGGGGCGCACAACTAGGTATTAGGGGTGCAAACTTATTAAACGTTGAGCGATTAAATTATCTTTTAGAATACAATACCGCCCGCCCGTTTACCTACAGCTCTAGGTCGTATGGCACATCCACCACTACATCAATTGGCAATTATGGGCATTTTGCCGAACCTTTGGCACACCCCTTTGGTGCAAATTTTAGGGAATTGGTAAGCATATTAAGTTACAGCATTGATAAGATAGACTTTTTTGGTAAGATGAATTACGGCACTTATGGTACCGATATCAATGGCGAAAATTATGGTAAAAATATAAACAAACCCTATTCAACAGCGGTACAGCATCCAGGCCAACTAGATGGTGCTGGCCAACGCATTGCCCAAGGCCTAAAAACCAATTTATTATACCTAGATGGCCGTGTATCGTATTTATTAAACCCGAAATATAATTTAAGAATAGAGCTAGGTGCTGTAATTCGTAACGAAACAAGCTCGCTAGCCAGCAACCAAACCAAGTGGCTTACACTAGGCGTTCGTAGTAGCTTTAGAAACTTATATTATGACTTTTAACCCACATTGTGCAGTAAATTTATTCGTATAAGTGATTGTTGTGCTTGAGCTAATTGTACTAAAAGCTAAGGTGCTTAGCTTTTACTAAAAACACCCAAGGCTGTCTGAAAAAAACCTGCACCAATAGGCTGAAAAGCCATTTTTTAAAACGCGATTTAATCAAAGAGCAACGATTTTTACCTAAGTAATTTATGCTAAAAAAGCCCCAAAACTAAAAAAGCCTTTTAGTTTTCACTAAAAGGCTTTTTGCGGAATGGACGGGACTCGAACCCGCGACCTCCTGCGTGACAGGCAGGCATTCTAACCAGCTGAACTACCACTCCGTTTTTCCCCTACCTTTCCGCTAGGGACTGCAAATATAGCGTTTTCATTGGCATCCCCAAATAAAATTATAAAATTATATAATAGAGCCTTCTTTTAGTTTTTCGGCATTTTCGGCAAATTGTAAAGCATCTAAAATTTCGGCAATATTGCCATCCATAACCGCCGTTAAGTTATACATTGTTAAGCCAATACGGTGTTCGGTAACTCGCCCTTGAGGGTAATTATACGTCCTAATTTTTGCCGACCTATCGCCTGTTGACACCATCGTTTTACGTTTGCTAGCAATAGCTTCGTTATGCTTGGCCAGTTCACGCTCGTATAATTTACTGCGTAACATTTCCATTGCAATAACACGGTTACCCAGTTGCGAGCGTTCTTGCTGGCACACCACCACAATACCGCTTGGGCGGTGTGTAAGCTGTACCTTGGTTTCAACTTTATTTACATTTTGGCCTCCTGCCCCGCCCGACCGCGAAGTTTGTAAATCAACATCGGCAGGGTTTATTTGCACATCTACCTCCTCGGCTTCGGGCAATACAGCTACCGATGCCGCCGATGTATGCACCCTTCCTTGGGTTTCGGTATCGGGCACACGCTGTACACGGTGCACTCCCGATTCGTATTTTAAAACCCCATACACATCCTCACCTATTACCTTAAAAATAACTTCTTTGTAGCCGCCATTAGTACCTTCGGTAACTTCCATGGTTTCGGTACGCCAGCCACGGCTTTCGCAGTAGCGGGTGTACATACGGTACAAGTCGCCGGCAAATATGGCCGCTTCGTCGCCACCTGTACCACCTCTAATTTCCATAATGGCATCTTTTTCGTCGCCCATTTCTTTGGGTATCAGCATTAAGCGTATTTTTGCTTCCAGTTCCTCCTTTTCGGGCAATAAAAGGTCAATTTCTTCTTTCGCCATTTCACGCAACTCTTGGTCTTTCTCGTTGGCCAATATATCCTTATTCGCATCAATATTACTCGATACGTTTTTGTACTTAAAATACTCGTCAACTACTAAGCCCAAATCTTTATACTCTTTGTTTAGTTGGGCATAACGCTTCATATCCTTTGTTACATCGGGGTTACTTAACTCCCTTTCCACATCATCGCGGCGTTGTTTTATGGCTTCTAATTTTTCTAACATTTTGTGTTTTGCTTCGGGCTTTCGGGCAGGCAGCCTCGGGCAACGGGCTTCCAGCTTCTTGTGTATTTTTTTAGGCCTCGGGCTTCCCTGTTTGCACATGGGGCTTTTAGCTTGCTGTATTATTTTTATTTTCGATTATTGCTACCAATAAATGGGTTTAAAAAGCAAATGTTCGTATAATTTCGCAATTTAAGATTATTAAATTAGCTACTATGAATAAAAATAGTTTTTTATAGGTTTAAGTACAATTTGGGCGTTTTAACACGCTTTCCATTATATCTTTTTTTTAATTGCCCCCCCCATTTGCCAATAGCTCAAGGGGGGGGGCAATTAAAAAAAAGGATGCCATTGCAATCGTTAACGCTCTAAAATGCCGACTAACAATGGATTAAAAATAAATTCAGTCTTGTTTTTTAATTTTAAAAGAGTTGTGGATTTAAAAGCAAGCCAAATTAGCTTATAACGTATTACATCGTTTCCAGCTCCTCCAAAGTTTTTCCTTTGGTTTCTTTTACTTTTATCTTAATAAACACAAATCCCAAAACACAAATAGCGGCGTAAAGCCAAAATGGCCCATAAGTACCAATTTGTTCGGCCAAAATAGGAAACGTAAATACCAAAATAAAATAAGCTGCCCATAACGATACTACGGCTACTGATGAAGCTAGGCCTCGGATTTTATTAGGGAAAATTTCGGAAATTAATACCCATGTTACAGGGGCTAGCGACATAGAGTAAACACTTATGGCCGCCAATACTACCACCGATACATAAATGGTAGCTGCCTGATTTTTTAATAATAAAGCAAGTACAATGTATAAAACCGCCAATGCCCCCGAACCAAAAAGCATTAATGGCTTGCGGCCTAATTTATCCACTTGCCACATGGCCACCAAGGCAAAAATAAGGTTTACAATGCCTATGGCCACGGTTTCGAACAATTGCTCGTTAAGGCTTGCGCCTAATGCCGCAAAAATAGTGGAGGTATAATTAAATACCACATTTATACCACACAATTGCTGGAAAACAGCCAGCGTAATTCCAATAATAACAGCTGGGCGTACGTTTTTGGTAAATACCGCTGCGTAGCTTTGTTTTTGTGTATCGCCAGCAAAAGAGGTTTTAATATCGGCTAAGGTATTATTGGCAAAGGTTATGTTGCCAATTTTATTCAAAACGCTTTGTGCTTTTTCTAGTTTGCCTGCTTTTACCAAATATCTTGGGCTTTCGGGTAGCCATATTAAGCCTACCAAAAACAAAATGGCAGGTATAGCCCCCAAGCCAAACATCCATCGCCAAGCATCGGGGCCATTATCGGCCAAGTTATAGTTGATAATATTGGTTACTAAAATACCTATTACAATGGTTAATTGGTTGATAGCCACATTGCGCCCACGCACAGTTGCGGGCGAAATTTCGGCAATATACAAAGGACTTAACATAGATGCCATACCTACGCCAATACCCGCCATAAACCTAAAAGCTACAAACACCGATAGCGTATCGGCGAAAGCCATACCTAAAGATGAAAACGCAAATATAATAGCGGCAAACATTAAACCTGGCCTGCGGCCTAGCCTATCGGCAATGTTACCTGCTATTAAAGTCCCAACGATGCAACCTAATGCTAGCGAGCCTGTTAAAAAACCTTCCCACCAGGCACTTAACCCAAATACAGTGCGTAAAAATGGTAATGCGCCTGTAATTACGGCAAAATCAAACCCAAACAAATAGCCGCCCAAAGCGGAAATAAATGAAATACCTAAAATGTATTTATTGTTGTATAATGCCGTTTGTGTCATAATTAGTTAAGGTTTTGGGTGTTTTGCAAAAAAGAAATCATACCTAAATGCACCATTGCCCCTTGGTGGTTTACATCTTGGGTTAAAATTTGGGTAAACAATTGCTGTGCTTCGTTATAATTGGCTAGGCCTAAATTACCTAAACCTTTTAAATACAAGCAATGTATGTTGTTTTTTAAGTTTAAATCTTGGTCGAACACCAGTAAATCGGGTAGTGATACTGCAAAATAATCTAGTTTAACTTCGCTATTTAGGTGCTGGTTACCAAACTCAATAAGGCGGTTAAAAATTTTATCGGCTTTAGCTTTTTCATTTAGTTTTAGCCAAGCTAGGCCTTGGTAAAATATTTTATCGGGCTGTGGGTCGTTATAAAAAATGGCTTGTACAGGCTCGCTTATGCCTTGGGTAGCTTTGTTAAAGTAGGCTAGGGCATCGGTTTTGTTTGCTAATCCGGCGTAAGCGCAGGCTTTAAAATATTCGATATCGTTTTCTTGCGCACCGTACAATTTACCTTCGCCCAGGTTGTGTGGGTATTGGTTGGTGTTGGATAGTAGCTCTAAGGCAGTTTCAAATTTTGTAGCTAATATAGCTTGCTTGGCTAGGGCAATATTTACCCATAAAAACTGGCCTAGCACCTTTCCTTCGCCACCTTCCCAAGGGTGAAACTGGCGGCTATTAACTAATGATTGCGCTTCGGAATATTTATCCAAACTATTGAGTAGCGAAATTTGCTCGAGGTATAAATCATCACGACTGTTTACTAAATCGGGGTATTTTTGTAACAAATTTAACCGCTGGGCAACTGGGCTATTGGTTTTTTTGTACAACTGGTCTAACTCCATAAGCACCCTTGCATCGGTAGTATCTAAACTAAAAGCAGTTTCTAAAGCCTTGATTGCTTTTGGTATATCGCTTTGTTTATTATGGTATGCCAATGATAGGTTTCTAAAAACGGTAGGGAAGCTGGCATCTTTAGTAGCTGCGTTTTCCCAACATGCAATAGCTTCGGGATATTGCCTTTTATCGTACCAAAAATTACCTAAATAATAAGGTGCTTTGGCATCGCTAGGGTTTTTACTAATGGCATCTTGCAGCACATCAACATCTTCTATACGGTGCGGAAAGCAATAATCGGGATTTTGCTTTGCTGCTTTTTCATAAAAATTTAGGGCTTCAATATTTTTAGAAATTTGTGAAGAAAAATAACCTAAATAGTAATACACCATTGGGTTACAGCTTGGGTTATCGGCTGTAAAAATTTCTAAAAAGGCAATGGCTTCGGCATAAAATCCCGCCTTAGCGTAATCTAAAGCATATTCTATATAGTTGTGTACATAGTTACGCATTAGTTTTTTTAGTTTATTTAACACCAAGTTTGCCTGGGTGGTATCGTTATTTTCTTTTAAAATTAGGTAATGCTCAAAGTAACACCCAAAATTAAATGCATCTATTTCTAATGATTCTTCAATAATTTTTATTGCCTTTAGCGGCTGATTGTTTTTGCGAAATAATACCGTAATTAAATGCCTTACCGAGTGGCTATGCCAGTTTTGCACTAATGATTGTTGGGCAAGTTTAAGGGCATCGTCCCATTTATTTTGCATTGCTGCAATGGTACTTAAGGCAAAAAAGCTGGCATGTTGCTGGGCATGGTTCCAGGTGCTTTTGTAAAATGCTTCGTAGGCATCATCCAGTTTTCCCTGTAATTTTAATGCCCAGCCAAGGTTGTAATAAGGTTCGCCATCGTAAGGGTTAGGGTTGCGCAGGGTTAGGGTGGCTATAGCTTTTTCGAAATAAGGTGTAGCTGTGGCAAATTTACCTCGTTTTAAATACCACAAACCCAAGGCATTGTTATTGCGAACATCGCCAGCATCTCGGCGCAAAGCCTCTTCATAATAATCTTTGGCTTGATAGGTTGCGTGGCGGTATTGTTCTAAATGTAAGCCGTTTAAAAACAATAATTCGGTAGTTTCAATATCGGCAGGGGCTTTTGCTGGTTGTGCCGCTTGGGGAATTTCTTTATTCCCTTCAAGCTCGGGTTTATAGTTAACCAGTTGCTTTCCGTTTTCATCATTTACCAAAATCTCAACATCGCTTAGCTGGAAATTAGCTATTTCAATTTCATTTTCAAAAACATGATTGGGCGAAAGGGTGGTGGTGGTTTCAAAAATTATATGGTTATTTTCCTTTAGCAGGATGCTTGCATTGGGGTAAAGTGCTGTGGCATAAACTTTTATTTGCAAGCCATTTGCAGTTTCTTCCACATTCACCATGGCCTCTTTGGTAGCATTTTTAACCATGCCTACTTTGCTGTAAGGCATAAAATACTGGGTAAAAGTTTTTTCCTCTTGGGGATTTATCCACGAAAAATCGGGCTGGTTATCGGTAAACATCCCTGTCATTAGCTCAATGTAAGGGCCATCTTCGTCGGTAAGGTTGCGGTCCCAGGCTTGGCCGAAATCGCTATTGCCCCAAGTCCATTGTTTTTTACCAGGCGATGTGTGGTGATTAGCTACGTGTAAAAGCCCTGCTTGGGTATCGTGTTCGTAACCGCCCATAAAATCGTATTTTGATTTTATGGCCATGTACGATGTAGGTACGGGGATATTTTTATACCTCGAAATATCGGTGCCAGGGGCATAATCTACTTTGTAATAAGTGCCTGTGGCAATAGGGAAATCCGATACATCGCGTTTACCATGGTCGAAAACGGCATTTACATCGGGCGGGAAAACCGATTGATAATCATCATTAACCTTTACAGCAGGGTTAGCCCACCACAAAAAAGTTTGTGCAAAAGGGGTTCGGTTATATAATTTTCCGCTTATTTCTATGTATGCCTTGCCGGGATGCAGGGTAAAGCCCACCATGCCTTTGGTACGAAACATAAGTTCTACCTCGTTTATCCATACGGTTTTGCTGCCATCTTCGTTTTCTTTTAAATTGTAATCAACGGCGTTAAAGGTAGATGGGCGATGGTGTTGTGGCCAGTTAAACTCTATCCCTCCCGAAATCCAAGGGCCAGTTAAACCTACCAAAGCAGGTTTAATTACTTGGTTATAATAAATAAAATGCCGTTGTTGCACTTTATCCCAAGCCATCTGTATCCTGCCACCTAGTTCGGGCAATATCATTACTTTAATGTATTGGTTTTCGATAAATAGCGCATTATAATCTTTGTTGATTTTGGTATCGCTTATTTTTTCGACTACTGGGTGCGGGTAAACCACGCCACTACTGCCTTGATATACTCTTTTTTCTAAAAATATTGGATTTTTTTCGGCTTTGCCAATAGGGTAAGTGGGTATAGAAACGGTTTCTTGCCAAACGTTTACTAAATCATTCATATCATTGTGGGTTTGTGAAAAATAATTGCTTACAATAATGGTAATTTCTATTCGGATATGATAGTATAATTTTTATTTTTTATTGTAGCAAAATTCACCGTATTATCTTTAGTTACAATAAATTTTATTGGTTTATTAGCTGATAAAATTTTTACCACTTTAGCATACTTAAGTTTTAATGTACATACAGTAGCATTTTGCGAGTTTATGTTGAGGCTAGTTAACTTGGTGTTTTTCCATTTCATATCAACAGTAAACCCTCCTCGGGCTTTAATACCAGTAATAAAGCCTGTTTTCCATTCGTTTGGCAAAGCTGGTAAAATATGTATATACCCTTCGTGGCTTTGTAGCAGCATTTCGGTAACAGCACCTGTTAGTCCCATACTGCCATCAACCTGTACACGGCCATCGCCCAGTAGGTTGGGCATAATGATATTATTAAATTGCCGTTTATGGCTATCAAAAGCTTGTTCGCCATTGCCCAGCCTTGCCCATAATGCTGTAAGCCAAGCCCGTTGCCAATTACCGCCACCTTCACCGTTTAGGTAACTGCTAAAGCTAGGGTACTTATTGCTGGCTTCGTCTTTTTCCCAATTGGGGTTACCTTTAAGGCGGGCATCAATGGTTAGTGCTGCGGCAGCGGCTAATTTGGGCGTTAGTGCCAGTGTAATTTGCTTCCCTGGAAACAGGCCGTATAGGTGCGATATATGGCGATGGCCTAATTCTAGTTCTTTATAATCTTCAATCCATTCTTGTATTTTACCTGTTTTTTTACTTATTTGTAAAGGTACCAGCTGGGCTAGGGTTGTAACCAGTTGGGTTTTTAAAGCCAAATCTTGTTTACCTGTTTTGCCGTTAATGGCATTTATAGCATCAATACAATTGGTAAATAAATCGTGTATAATTTCTAAATCCATAGTTGCACCATAAGTAAACATGGATTGTACGCCATTGGCATCTTGGTAAGCGTTTTCGGGCGAGTGCGAAGGATTGGTTACCCATTTACCCTCGAAAGGTAAGCCTTTGGGCATCTTCACCAAAAAATCTAACATAAACTGCGCCGAGCCTTTCATTAAAGGATAAGCCCTTTGTTGCAAAAACTGTTTATCGCCTGTGTATAAATAATGTTCCCATAAATGCCTTGTTAACCATGCACCGCCAAATGGCCAAATACCTACTACGCCGCCATCAATGGGCGAAGTGCGCCAATAGGCATCGGTGGCGTGGTGTAATAACCAGCCTTTGGCGTTGTAACTTGTTTTGGCTGTGTGCGCACCGGGTATTGCTACCGAATCAATTAAATCAAATAAGGGTAAGTGGCATTCGGAAAGGTTGGCTACCTCGGCACCCCAATAATTCATTTGTAAATTAATATTGGCATGGTAATCCGAATTCCAAGGCGCAATATTGTGCTGGCACCACAAGCCCTGTAAGTTGGCTGGTAAATCGCCTGGGCGTGAGCTAGATATTAAAATATATTTGCCAAAATTATAGGCAAGTTCTGATAAATAAGTATCGTATATTCCTTTTGTGGCATTGGTAATTCTTTCGTCGGTGGGTAAATCAATTGCTTTGTTTTCTCCTAATTTAATTTTGGTTCTAGCAAATAAGGGGGTATAATCGTTTATATGATTTTGTTTTAGTTTTGAGTATGATAATCCTTTAACCTTGTTTAAATAGGTAGTGCATAACTGTGCGGGGTTGCCGCCATAATAATTGGTGGCAGCAACTATTAAAATGATTACTTGGGTGGCATTTTTAACGGTTAAAAAGCCATCTTTACTTTCTAAACTGCCACCAGTATTAATAACTTTTAATTGGGTTTGAAATTTTAGGCCTTTATTTATTTTAGCGATAGAATCGTAAGCGGTAATTTGTCCTGCTTGAATTAATGTGCTATTATCATTTTCTACACTGTACGTTTTGGCATCTCGCTCACGGTTCATGGATAGGCGTAAATTTAACCTACCAGCTGTACCGCAAGTATATTTAATTACGATTGCTTGATTGGGGTGCGATGCAAACATTTCGCGGCTGTATAATTTGCCATCAACACGGTATTTTACTTTGGCTAAGGCCGAGTCTATACTTAAATCTCGGTAATAATTGTCGTATTTTTTGGTGGGATTTAAGTCGTCGATAAATAAATCGGAAAGGGATTGGTACGAATCCAAAAATTTGGGTACACCCAAAAAAGTTTTTTCGGCCAGGTTACTTGCATCTTCAACTTTACCACCAAATAATAATTGCCTAATTTGATTTAAGGAAGCTCCCGATTTGGGGTTATCGCCCACAATTTTGTAGCCTCCCCAAAGTGTTTCTTCGTTTAGTTGAATACGCTCATGGTTTACACCACCAAATATCATTGCCCCTAACCTGCCGTTACCAATAGGCAGGGCATAATCCCAACCATTAATAGTACCCCATTTATTGGGGGTTAAATCTTTACCGTACGGAATAGAATCTTTTTGCGGTGCTGGTTGCTTGTACCACAGCAACATAGGGTGCTGCTTAAACTGTTGGGCATTGGCAGTTAATATATTTGATAGTATAAAAAGGGCAAAAGATAATTTAAAGCAGGGGTTCATTTGTGGAGGATTGGGATATAAAAAAACGAAAATATGATATTATTTGATTTTTTTGGGTATGTGTATGTAAAATATTTTAGGGCTATTTAGTGTTAGAACGGAAACCCCAAATTTTTCTTAAAACCCCAAATTTTCATAAATGTTTAGCATCGCTATCACAACAAACTTATTTGAAGCCTTATTTATGGCAATAAAAGCCTGTTTTTGTTGGTTTTAATCTTCGTTTTGGGCATAACGCTGCCATTAAAACGCATATTTTATTTAATTTTTGAATGCTTAGGTTGTTTGCTTTCCTGTTTAGCCATAATGGCAAACATTACTTTGCCAGCCCGTTATCAATGATGCTAAAGGGCGCTTTTGACCTATACGCCAAAGCTACTGCCATACGCAAAGTGGTTTATTTATCGCTTGCCGAATGGATTGTTAACCAAGGTTTAGCAGGAACAAATAAAGCGTACAAAACTATCGAGGTAGGCGATTGGCTGGCAACAAATATTTAAAAACGCCATTTTATTAATATCTAAACTTTCGGAGGAAGTAAAACGCATAAATATACTTATAGAGCAACGTACTTATAAAATTAGCTTGATATATAAGCAACAGGCGTTGCGTAAATCTTTGTGTTTTTTGTGATATATTTTTACCGCAAAGAACACAAAGGAAAAGAACGAACAGTGCTTTTGGTCAAGTGGGGGCTATGAAACTCGTCC
>RDXP01000067.1 GCA_004292865.1 Sphingobacteriales bacterium | reverse complement strand
GGAATTAGAAGAAAAGGATAAACAAATAGCCGAACTTTTAAAAAAGTTAAACCAAAATAAATAATAAAAACCCCATAATATTTTATTAATGAACGAACCGCTAAAAATTGGAATTTCTATTGGCGACACCAATGGCATTGGTTTAGAAGTGATTATTAAAACATTGCTTAATGAGCATATTTACAAATACTGCACCCCTATTGTATATGGACATACCAAGGTGGCATCGTACCACCGAAAGGCTTTGGGAATAAACGATTTTAGTTTTCAGGTAATTAACCAAGCCGAACAAGCACATAGCAACAAGCCTAATATGATTAATTGCTGGGAAGAAGATGTGAAAATAGACCTTGGTACACAAAACGAAACGGGGGGTAAATACGCATTTTTATCTTTACAAAAAGCTACCGAAGATTTGATTGCTGGTAAAATAGATGCGCTAGTAACGGCACCTATAAACAAGCATAATATACAAAGCGACGATTTTAGGTTTGCCGGCCATACCGAGTACATACAAGAAAAAGCTGGTGAAACAGATTCGCTTATGTTTTTATTAAGCGATGATGTAAAAGTAGGCGTGGTTACAGGCCATATCCCTGTAAAGGAAATTGCTCAAAAATTAACTATCGAAAAAATAGTATCAAAACTAAAGCTGATGAACGCCAGCCTGCGTAAAGATTTTTGGATAGAAAAACCACGCATTGCCGTATTGGGCCTTAACCCACACGCTGGCGACAACGGTTTAATGGGTACCGAAGAAGCCGAAATAATTACGCCAGCCATTGAGGCCGCCAATAAAGAAGGGGCTTTTGCCTTTGGCCCTTACCCGGCCGATGGTTTTTTTGGCAATAAGGCTTACACAAAATTTGATGCCGTACTGGCCATGTACCACGACCAAGGTTTGGTACCCTTTAAAACCCTAGCCTTTAACCAAGGTGTAAATTTTACAGCGGGTTTAAATGTAGTGCGTACATCGCCCGACCACGGAACAGGGTTTGATATTGCAGGTAAAAACCTTGCCTCCGAGGCTTCGTTTCGTGAGGCTGTGTTTACCGCTATACGGGTGGTAAAAAACCGCAGAGAGCAACAAGGTTTACAAGAAAACACTTTGCGATTTAGCAAGTTTAGTAGAGATAGGGACTAGTAAATGCTTTTACTAACTTATCGGTATAATTAATTATACGTGTTTTGCTGGTGCTTGATTCCGCCGAGGTAAATAACGTATTGCTTTAATAATGACAGCACCCGCAGTTAAAAAACAAGTAGATAAATTACCTACCGCTTTTATTTAAAAAGCAACATGTGCTATTTTTTGAAACAATTATGCGTTTTTTAATGCTGATAAAAAGAACCAAAAAACTGGCCAAAAACTACGTAATAAAGAATTAGATAATGCTATTTTAAAAAGCAAACAAACCCCCTTAGAACTAAAAAAAGCCTCCATAAAATCACTTAAACATATTACCCAAAACCCATGAAAACCAAAACCCTAATATGCATAGTTGGCCCCACAGCTATTGGCAAAACAGCATTGGGTATTAAAATAGCGCAACAGTTGGGTACCCAAATTATATCGGCCGACTCGAGGCAATTTTACCAAGAAATAAGCCTTGGCACCGCCAAACCTAGTTTATTAGAGCTAGAAACTGTAAAACACCATTTTATAAACTCGCACTCGATAAACGATGTTGTAAACGTGGGGCTATTTGAAAAACAAGCCTTATTAATTATAGAAACCCTGTTTAAAACACAGGATACCGTGGTTATGGTAGGCGGCTCGGGCTTGTACATAAAAGCGGTTTTAGAAGGTTTTGATGAATTACCTACGGTAAACCCCCAGCTAAGAAACCAGCTAAACCAAGAACTACAAAATTTTGGTATAGCAAAATTACAGCAAGAACTCCAAACCAACGACCCTACATATTATACCCAAATAGATACCCAAAACCCACAGCGAATTATTAGGGCTTTAGAGGTTTTTAGAAGTACGGGAAACGCCTTTTCATCGTACCAAAGCAACAAAAAAAACGAACGAGATTTTAAAGTGATAAAAATTGGGTTAAATACTTCTCGAGAAATATTGTACCAGCGCATAAACCAAAGGGTTGATGATATGATGCAAAACGGTTTGCTCGAAGAGGTAAAATCGGCGCAAGCATATAAACACTTAAATGCGTTAAATACGGTTGGTTACAGCGAATTGTTTGATTATTTAGATAAGAAAATATCCTTAGAAACCGCCGTAGAAACCATTAAACAAAACACCCGTCGTTTTGCTAAACGCCAATTAACATGGTTTAGGCGTGATGGCGAAATTAACTGGTATGCGCCAAATGAGGAAGATAAGATAATGGACTTGATTAGGCTGGCTTGTGGGTTATAGCTGTTTTACTACCACAACCGCCCACACATAATCGCCATCGTGGCTAATGCTTAAACTTATATCGAATTTGTTAGGGTATTGGTGCAAAACCACGGTGGGCTGGCCGGCAATTTTGTTTCTTAAAATTTCTATGTTTTGCCATCCCGCAATAGCGGTACCCAATTGTTTTAGGGCTTTATAAACAGCTTCTTTGGCAGCCCAGGTAGATGCGTAACGCAATAAAGGTTGACTAAATTGCTGGCAATAAGCTAGTTCGGGTTGGGTATAAACTTTGGCTATAAAAGCGGGGGTAAACGATGTTTCGAAATTTGGTAAATACACCAAATCGTTACCTATGGCAAAGTTTTTATCAATGTTAAAATTGGTAAATAGTTTATGTAAGGCGTCATTCTCCATTATTACTTACGCCCATAATGTTAAAACCACCATCAACAAAGTGGGTGTTGCCGGTTACTTTTTTAGATAAATCCGAAAAATAATATAAAGCTGCGTTGGCTACATCGCTGGCATCTACATTGCCTAGCGGGGCAGTAATTTTACCTATTTTGCGGAGTGTGCGTACACCGTTTACACCACCTGCCGAGGTTGTCATTACCAAACCTGCCGATATAGCATTTACCCGCACTTGGCTTTTTCTAAAATAATTGGCTAGGTAAAGCATAATGTTTTCTAACGCTGCTTTGTTTATGCCCATACCTGCATAATTAGGGAAAACCCTTTGCGATGCGTTGTAAGTGAGCGTTAAAATAGATGCATTAGGGGCTAAAAAAGGCTCGGCAACACGGCATATCCGCAAAAGCGAGTAGGCACTAATGTTAAACGAGTCCATAAAATCATCGAACGGAATGTTGATATACGATGGCGCTTCTTCCGCAATCCCCGGAAGGGTATAACACATAACCTGCTGGCTACCAAAAGCTACGCCGTGTAAAATGTAATGTATGGGGCCGTGAGTTTTAAACACAGATTGTAAAAAATGGGTAATTTCGGCTTCGTTGCGTACATCGGCGGGGTAGGCTAAAGTGGTATCAAAACCGTGTTTTTCTATTAAAAATAGCACTTCGTTTTTGGTATCTTCTACATAATTAAAAGCCACAGTACAACCCGATTGTTGCAGTTTTAATGCTACATTAAATGCGATAGAGCTATCGTTGCGTACGCCAAATATTATGGCAAGTTTGTGGGTGTTATTTATCATTTTTAGGGGGCTTCGGGCAGCGGGCTTCCTGATTTAGCGTTTCAGTTTCGGGCAATGGGCGTTTTGTGTATTTATGAATTGTATGTTTTTGAAAACCAATTTTTGATTTTAGCACTTAACTTTATTTGATGCAAAATTTACATTTTAGCATTAAACCCAGCATTTTATAAATATGTGGTTGGTAGTTCGGTTTTTTATTCGGCGTTATGATCATTTATTTTAAAGCCCAATTCAACCCCTTTGATTGAATTTAAATTTACAAGTTGATTTTTAATTTTTGCTATTTCTTTGTAAAGATAAACTAATCTTTGTAAATTTTGATCGTTTGATTTTTCAAAATGTCTTATGTTGAACTCATAAACATCTCCAACATCAAAAGCTTCAAGAATATGCCTATATTCACCATTGTCAGCGAGATTTAATAACCCCGTAAATGTTTTATGTTCTGCTTTATCTAAACTATTGATTGTTTCGATTAAGTGGTTTCGATATTGTGACATACCCATTTTATTTTTTATACTCTATTTTAAACTAAAATTCTATAAATTTCTTCGTCTAAATTTTGCGCTTTTAGTTCATATACTTTTTTTACTATATCGTAGTTCGCCCAAATACTTGAACCATATATACTCATAATATACTGTTGTTCAATTTTTAAAAATACAATGTTTTCGAGCAAAAAGTTAAATTGAATTTCAGTAACATCTTCATTTAATTCTTTTTCAAACCAAATTTTATATCGTTGTTTTAATTTTACAACAGGTTCAAGTACTTTTAGATGTATTGATAATTTATTGTCTTTAAAATCGCATTTCAAAAATTCACAAAAGCAAAATGGCCCCAATCCGGGAAGAAGAATTATCTTATTGTCATATAAGTTATCAAATAATTGTTGGCAAATTTCCTTAGTCATTTATTATATTTTTAATTAGATTATATCAAATCACGCCATCTTATTGTTATGTCTGTAAATATTTCTCTATCCGCAATAGAAAATAATAACATTTCAGTAAAATATAGATTCCGCTGTTTTTCGTAGTTGCCTTGCCATAATTTTTGATTTACTTCTATGACAAGTTTGTTAAGCTCTGAATAAGCTATTTTTTTGTCTATAAAAATTTGTTTGTCCGAATTTTTTATAAAAAGTTTGTTGTCTAAAACTGATATACTATTTGGTTGATAAAATGATATGTTTTTTAATCGGATTAAAACATTAAGGTCAAATGCTGACATTTTGGAATTTCTACCTTCGGGAATTGGAAAGTACTTTTGCCCTGCATTTTCTGAAAGTATAATCCAATTTAATGAATAAGCAACTCGTGAGTCGTAAATTATATTTTTTTCAGGAAATAAATATGCACCAACTTTTGAAGAGCTTGCAATTCTTTTGAAATCTGGTTTGTCTTGATTTAAAAAGTTTGTGATAAGATTTATTGTATCATTATCATTAGCCGTTAAAATACCTCCCCAGTCTTTAATCACCCAC
>RDXP01000066.1 GCA_004292865.1 Sphingobacteriales bacterium | reverse complement strand
CTGATTAGCTGGTTGGGTAGCTATGGCAGGTGCAGTAAGCGCAGCACCCACAGGGGTAACTACAGTAACCGAGTTCCAGCTTACCCAAATTTTGCCGTTACGGTCAACGGTAATGCCTTGTACCGAGTGGAAATTATTGGTTAAACTTGTTTGGGCAGTCCAAGTTGCTCCGTCATCGCTAGAGTAATAAAGGCGGGGTTGAGCATCGCCAGAGGCTTTTCCGAAGATGGCGATTTTGCCATCGCATGAAGATACATAACGCGACTCGAAGTATTGTGCAGTCGAATTCCAGGTTTGTCCCCCGTCACGCGATACTTTTACGCCAGCAAAATCTCCAGCAGCCCAAAGATTATTAGAGCGTACAGGGTCGGATACTAGTCCCCAAATCCAAGTACCTACACCAAAAGGATGAGTGATGGTAGCCCAATTAGCACCATTATCGGTTGATTTGTAGAAACTTTGATTTCGGGCAACAAAGTAACGCACATTAGATTGTGTAGCATCACGTTCAATAAAGCAGTTTTGAGGACTGTAACGGCCACCAGTAGGGGCGTTATCAGGCAAACCAGACACACCGCTAAAAGAAGTACCACCGTTAGTAGTGCGATAAACCCGTTGAGCTGGGCTACCTACCTCAGATAAAACAACCAAGAAATCGTTTGCATCAGTAAATGACATTACCGATTTGGTAATTCCATCAGTTGAAGCAGGGAGGCCGGTGCCACTTAAGTTAGTATTAGTCCAGTTTACACCACCATCAGAAGATTTTAAAAGTAAGTTGGCATTGCCACCTTGGTTTACTCCTGCAATTGCTAGGTTTTGGGTATTGGGGCCTTCCATCACACGGAAAGTGCCATGTAACGAGGTAAAAAATTTACAGGAGCTTAAGCTAGCCTGTCCGCTCGCTCCGCCATCGGTAACAATGGCCGAACCAATATCGGATGCAGGGATGTAAATGCGGTTAGCATCGTAACGGCTTACACCAGCCAAGTAAGTTTTAACAGCGGCTATACCACTGCCATTAGGGAAATACTGCCAAGAAAAACCTTTATCCAAGCTGTACATGGCAGCACCACCACCTGTTATAATCCATTTATTAGGGTTTGTTACATCTTCGATAACTTGGTCGGTACCATAGTCGGGATGATTTTTGGCTGCCATAATGGCTGCAGTAGTCCATATAGGTGTTGGGTTAGTGTTTAGCGTGGTAGCTCGTACAGTAAAAGTTTGCCCACCATCGCCTGCGGGGCTAAAGCCGTGGCGGTCGCCGCTGGTATTCCAAGCACTTGAAGAGCCATCGGAAAAAATTTGCAAGCCAGTAGGGTAGCCGAAATAAAGGTTGGAAGTAGCAGCATCGCTTACCGAATAAGTGGCAGAATTATTATAATCAGTAGCTGTAATGCGGGATATACCACCTCCATTATTATTAGCTCGGTTTACAAGGCCTACGCCAGCAAAGGTACCAGAGGTAAAGCGAGAAATCATGCCTACTTCGCTAAGGCTAGTTGAGTTACCTACCAGGTTAAAGTTGTTACCACCATCGGTAGAAACATAAAGGCCATTATCCGAACCTACCCAAATTTGGTTGGCGTAGGTAGCTACGTTGTGTAAGGTGCGGGCTCGGTTGCTATCAAAGTTATTGCCACCAGCTTTAGCCCAACTAGAGCCACCATTGGAAGATTTCCAAAGCCAGCCAGTTTGACCTTTACGTGGTCCAGCAAACCATATTTCGTTTGGATTATTAGAACGTATCAAAATTGGCGACGATCCACGGAAGCGTGGGGTATTATCGCCAACATCGGAGAGTAATGCAGTCCAGTTGGTGCCGCCGTTAGTGGACTTCCAAAGTGCATCGTTGGTAGAATAATAAACAATATCAGCATTGTCTTTTTGTACAGCCATACCGTATCCTACAATATCACCACCTGGAATATTCCAGTTAAGATATGACCAGTTAGTGCCACCGTTATCGGTACGCCAAGCACCGAAAACATCACCATAAGCGTAAATTCGTCCATTGTTGGCTTGTGCAAAACCGCTTGTCCAGCCGCCACCATCCAGCGGTACGGCTTTAAAGGTTTGGGCTTGTGCTGTGGATGATATAAAGGCGGTACTCGAAATAAGTGCGAGACCAGCTATAAGACAACACGATTTGTGAGCTAATGAACGCCACGAATGGGCGATTTTAGCGAAAATGTTAACAGGCCAATCTGTAGTAAAACTACTTTTGCCATAATCAACGGAGAGCCGTGAAAATAAGAGTTTTTTTCT
Source organism: Sphingobacteriales bacterium (assembly GCA_004292865.1). Classification (GTDB taxonomy): domain Bacteria; phylum Bacteroidota; class Bacteroidia; order Sphingobacteriales; family Sphingobacteriaceae; genus Pseudopedobacter. The sequence goes on along the minus strand of RDXP01000066.1, from coordinate 2,830 downwards.
CATTTTGTTTTAAAATTAGTTAATTAATTGGTTAATAAGTGCAAGAATGGGCTTGCTATAATTGGTTATTATATATGTAAAAATATTATAACACCTTTGGCATTAGTACCTTTATTTTACCTAAAAATTGTACTGTATTGTCATGTAAAATAAATACTGTTTTTGATTGTTATTTAACTAGTTAAAAAACAGTATTTAAACTTTTTAAGATATAGTTTTATCTATCCAACTTATATTTTTAGTTTTATGCCTGTGAAAAAAATAAAATCTTACTTCGCTTCTGATTTCCACCTAGGGGCACCTTCATATATTTTAAGCCGAGAGCGTGAAAATAGAATTGTGAATTGGCTAGATATGATTAAGCCCGATGCCGCCGAAGTTTTTTTAATGGGCGATATTTTTGATTTTTGGTTCGAGTATAAAACGGTAATCCCGAAAGGGTATATAAGGCTGTTGGGTAAACTGGCCGAATTAAGTGATGCTGGTACGCAGCTTTATTTTTTTAAAGGTAACCACGATATGTGGGTTTTTGATTATTTTCAAAAAGAATTTAATATGAATATAGTTGATGACGAACTTGAAATAGTGCGCAATGGTAAAAAGTTTTTTTTACATCATGGCGATGGGGTAGGTAAAGGAGATAAAGGCTACAAGTTACTAAAAAAGGTATTTAGAAGTAAATTTTGCCAATGGTTATTTTCTGTTGCGCATCCAAATTTAGGTGTTGGTTTGGCTAATTATTGGAGTAGCAAAAGTAAGCTGGCCAAGCGTAACGAAAAAAAATTTGAAGCCGTAGAGTTAGCCTGGATTACTGATTTTAACCAAAATAAAATCTTAAAAGGTAATAATTTTGATTATATAGTGATGGGGCATAGGCATTTTCCTATTGATGTTACTTTACAGCAAGGTACACGCTACATTAACCTGGGCGAGTGGATTAATTTTAATACCTATGCTGTATTTGATGGTAATGCGCTTAAATTAATGCGCTGGGAAGATTAAATTTATACACTTATTTTAATGTTTTTTTTATCTAATAACCAAAGTACCCCATACCAAATAATTACAAAACTTATAGCCCCTAGTAACGATGATAAGTAAGGATTTTTTATAAAGCTAACAAAAAGCATTTGGTACAGCCACTCTTTAATGCCTATTATATTACTCCCTACGTTTATCCATTTTATTGTAAAAAGTTTAGCTACAATAGCCGAACCAAAAAAAACAGTTATCGCATTTTTGCTATACACTAAAAAAAGGTTCAAATAATTTTTATGGTTTTTAACATCTACATAATAATAAATAATCGAAAAAAGTATAGTTGCCAAGCCTCCTGTTACTAAAACGTATGAACTTGTCCACAACGATTTATTGATAGGAAAAAAGAACCCGAAACATAAGCCCAATACTACTGCGGTAGTACCGTGGTATATCATTCGTAATGCGGTAATGCCATTATATTTGGGGGTTTCTTTAAGTATGTAGCCAATTACTATACCAAATATACCCGAGGCTATTGCTGGCAAGGTGCTTAAAACGCCTTCGGGGTCCCAGGTTACGGTTTGTTTCCAAGTGTGGTTTTGGGTAATTATTAACCTATCTATCCAGGCCGCTAGGTTGGTTTCTATATCTAAATTTGCTGCACCGTAGCTAGGTACAGGCATATATACCATTAATAAATAGTAGGCTATAAGTATAAGCCAAAACAAGAAAAATTGGGTATGCCTACTGGTTTTTAAAAATAAAACTGCGCATACAATGTAAACAATGCCTACCCTTTGTAGTACACCTGGTATGCGTACATGGCCAAAATCGAAATACGGAAACAAGTTTAGCAATAAGCCTAAGGCTATTAGTATAGCACCTCTTTTTAAAATTTTTACTAAAAGTATGCTGTGCGAAATGCTGGATTTTGCCGTATAAAACGCCAGCACAATTGATACACCTACAATAAACAAAAAAAATGGAAATATAAGGTCGGTGGGTGTACAGCCATTCCAGGCGGCATGTTTTAGTGGTGCATAAATATATGCCCAGTCGCCAGGGTTATTTACCAATATCATGGCGGCTACGGTAATGCCTCTAAAAACATCAAGGGATAGTAATCTTCGGGTTAAGTTGTTGTATTCCATTGTGTTTGGTTTGTTTTTGAAAGAGAATTGATGAGCAAATTAAATTTTTTTTTATTATGATGCAACATTTTGTTTGGAATAGGTATCTAATGAATTAAAAAACAAAAAGAAATAAAAAATTATGAAAAAGTTAAAAACAATTTTAGTAGCATTTTTAATGCTAAGTGGTACATTGCTAGCCAGCGCACACACCCAGCCCGAACAAGATAAAGGCACTTTGGCGTTTTCGATTACGGCTTATTTAAACATGGTAAACTCGGGCAATACCAAAGATTACGCAGCGGTATTGGCTGATGATGTAAAATTTAATACCACCCGAGGTGGCAAAATAATTACCCATGGAAAAAGCGAAGAGCTGGAGTTTATACGCCGAGTGGGCAATGTAAAGCAAAACTGCAAAACCGAATACAGTACCATAAATACTGCCGATAATTTTTGTGTAATAAAGGTAACTATGACCTACGATAGCTTTACAAAAGAAAACATTATTTCGTTTTCGAAAACCGATAATGGCTGGAAAATTACCGATGTTACCTCTGTTTTTAAGTAAAAAAGCACCCACCACAGTTTGTACATAACTAAACTTTCGGACGAAGTAAAGCGCATAAATATACTTATTGGCGTATTTATAAAATTAGCTGGATATATACGCAACAGGCTTTGTGTAAATTTTTGTGTTCTTTGTGATATATTTTTAC
>RDXP01000065.1 GCA_004292865.1 Sphingobacteriales bacterium | reverse complement strand
TAATTTTAGAAATACTAAACTTAATTTTAAAGGCTTTAATAACCGCTTTAATAGCCTCAATTTGCGAAGCATCTTCGGTATGTGCTGTAATATTTATGGCTTGCATAGCTTTAATTTTTATGGGTGCGGTAATGTTATTTTAAAATTGATATGCAAATATAAAAAAATATGGCTTTTTATAGGTTTATGCTGTGATAGTTATGGTATAGTTATCTAAAAATACTATCATCATTTTAAATTAATAATGCCCTTTTACAGAAAGTATAGTAATTAAATCTTCTGTAACTCGGTAAACTAAACGATGTTCTTGATTTATCCTGCGAGACCAACAGCCTGTTAAGTTGTATTTTAAAGCCTCTGGTTTACCTAGCCCTTGATAAGGAGTATCAATAATGTCATCAATTAGTTTGTCTATTTTATACAAAATGGCTTTGTTACCTGTTTTTTGCCAAAATGAAAGTTGATCTTTTGCCGCAGTTGTTAATTCTATTTGCATAATTGCTTAAATTCAGCAATCGACATTTTTATTCCTTTACCTTCTTCAATTTCTTTTTCTCCTTTTTTTATCATAGCCACAAAATCAGGGTTGTAAGCCGAATCAGTAATTTTAGAAATACTAAACTTAATTTTAAGTTGTAAGCCGAATCAGTAATTTTAGAAATACTAAACTTAATTTTAAAGGCTTTAATAACCGCTTTAATAGCCTCAATTTGCGAAGCATCTTCGGTATGGGCCGTAATATTTATGGTTTGCATAGCTTTAATTTTTATGGGTGCGGTAATGTTATTTTAAAATTGATATGCAAATATAAAAAAATATGGCTTTTTTTAAAGTTAAGCAGTGCCAATAATACCGCCTATAATGTGTATTTAAAGATTTTCATCCCACAAAAAAAAACCAGAATTAAATAGAAAACAATTTGACCCATTTAATCCCAGTTTTTGTACTTGTTTTTTTTAAAGATGCTTTGCTTTAAAACCGCTCAAAGGCTGTAAAGTAAAACGCACCTTCAATTTCGGCATTCTCATCCGAATCTGACCCGTGTACTGTATTGGCATCAATTGATTGTGCGTACTTATTGCGCAAAGTTCCTACATCGGCCTTGGCTGGGTCGGTTGCGCCTATTAGCGTTCTAAAATCCGCCACAGCGTTATCTTTTTCTAAAATTGCTGCAACAATAGGGCCTGATGACATAAACGCAACCAAATCTTTATAAAACGGTCTTTCGGCGTGTACAGCGTAAAATTTTCCAGCCAAATCTGTACTTAACTGTGTATATTTCATGGCCACAATTTTAAAACCTGCGGTGGTTATATCGTTTAAAATAGCTCCAATATGGTTGTTGGCAACGCCATCGGGCTTAATCATGGTAAAAGTTCTGTTCGTTCTCATTTTATATATTTTGCGCCAAAATTAGTTATTTAATGTTAAATTTTAAATGCTTTAATTAGATTAAGATGTTTTGCTTAGCTTTGCAGCATCAAAAAAAAAGATGATTAGCTTAGATAAACTCAAACAAAAATTAGCCCAACCTTGTAATATTGTAATTACAACGCACCACAAGCCCGATGGCGATGCAATGGGTTCTTCATTGGGTTTATACAGTTATTTGATACAAAAAGGGCATCATGTTACCGTAATTACCCCTACCGATTATCCCGTTTTTTTACATTGGTTGCCCCATAATTCCGAAGTTATTATTTACACCGACCACGAGGCGCTAAGCAAGCAATTGATAAAAAATGCAGCCATTATTTTTTGTTTAGATTTTAATTCGCTTTCGCGGATAAACGAAATGGGCGTAGAAGTGCAAAATTCTACGGCACTAAAAATAATGATTGATCATCACCTCGAACCCGAAGATTTCGACGATTATAGGCACTGGAATACCAAAGCCTGCGCTACGGCACAGCTGGTGTACGATTTTATTGTAAACTATTTACACGATAGAGCATTGATAAACAAAGAAGTAGCCACTTGCCTTTATTTGGGCATTATGACCGATTCTGGCTCTTTCCGTTTCCCTACAGTAACCTCCAACTTGCACCGCATAGTAGCCGATTTAATAGATTTAGGGGCTAACAACGCCCAAATACATCAATTGGTTTACGATAACGCATCCGAAGGTCGCTTACGTTTTTTAGGTTATTGCCTTAGCCATAAACTGGAAGTTTTACACGAATTTAACACCGCCTTAATTACGGTTAGCAAAGCCGATATCAATAAATTCGACATCCAAACTGGCGAAACCGAAGGCGTTGTAAATTATGCGCTATCTATAAACGGTATTAAACTAGCTGCATTTATAACCGAACGCAGCAACGAAGTAAAGCTTTCGCTACGGTCGGCAGGCGATTTTCCGGCCAACGAAATATGTAAAAAATATTTTAACGGCGGTGGGCACCGCAATGCCGCAGGTGGGCAATCCACAGATTCATTAGCAGCTGTAACCGCAAAGTTTAAAGCCATATTACCCGAATATAAAAACTTACTTTTACAATAATAAATCACACAAAAAACGAAACAACATAACATAAAATGAAAAAACAACTATTGATAATTGCAGCCGCAGCCCTAGGTTTTGCCGCTTGTAAAGGGGGCTTACAAAAAGGCCCAGCAGGTTTAGAATACACCATAAACGAAGATGCCAAAGGCGATTCTATTAAAGTAGGCGATTTTATTAGCCTTAACATTGTAGCCAAAACCGAAGCCGATTCGGTTTTGTATAACTCGTACGAAACTGGGCGCCAATCGCAAACGCTGGTACCAAAATCAATGTACGATGGCGACTTGTTTTATGCCATTATGAAACTTACCAAAGGCGATAGCGCAACTATAAAAATAAATATCGATTCGGCCGAGAAAAAAGGACAGCCTCGCCCACCAGGTATAAAAGGCAAGTACATTGTTTACAACCTTAAAATTATGGAAGTAATTAAAAAAGACAGTACCAAAGAACAAGAGTTTCAAACCAAAATAAACGCTTTTTTTAAAGCCGAAGGCAATAAAGAAAAAGTAGCCGAAGCAGGTAAAATAAGCAAATACATTGCTGATAATAAATTAGTTACTGTTAAACTTCCATCGGGCTTACAAATTGTAAATACCGTAGAAGGTACAGGCGATAAACTAAACGCTGGCGATAGCGTAATGCTAAACTATACAGGTAAGCTAACATCGGGCAAAGTATTTGATACCAGCCTTGCCGATGTAGCCAAAGCCAATAAAACCTTTAACCCACAACGCCCTTATACCACCCTAAATATGCTTATAGGTATGGGTAAAGTAATTAAAGGCTTTGATGAAGGCGTAATGCAAATGAAAAAAGGCGGTAAAGCCACCCTTATTATCCCATCGGCATTGGCCTATGGCGAACAAGGTATGCAAGGCGGCATGATAGGGCCATTTAGCCCACTTGTTTTCGAAATCGAACTGGTAAACGTAATACCAAGCAAAGCATTGCCAGCAATACCCGCAATGCCAAGTGCAGCTAAAAAATAATTTTTATATCCAACTATTTAATAACCCTCTTCGCTATTACAAAACGAAGAGGGTTTTTTATGTGAAAAACAAAATGTATTGCTATTAAGTGCCGCTAGTCTGGCTTTACGCTTTTACTCCTCATGGCCTACACACAATAGCCCACAACCATTCGGGGTAACCGCTGCAATCCAGTTTATTTAACTCGGGGCTGGTGTATGTTAACTTACAGTTGGTAAATTCCATAAAGGCTAAAACTACAACTCCTTTTCCTTTTAACAATGATGCTGTTAGCCTGCTGTGTGCTAGCTTGTAAGCATCTATTAATTGTTCGTTTAGCGCAGGTAGATATTTATGTAGCTTCTAATTGTTGGGATGGCGGTAGGTGGGTATTGCTTAATAATTTAAAAAATTAACAATAAGTTTTTTACTATAATCATTTTGATTTCTAAATACTTACCCATACTTTTAATCATTATTTACCCAAACTACTTCTAAACTTTAAAATTATGAAAAAAACAATTTTATTACCCGCAATTATCTTTTGTACTGTTTTTTTAGTAAACACCGCCTACGGCCAAAAAACCGATAGCTTAAAAACTCAGCAGCAAACAAAATACCTCGCCAAAGAATTAGCTACTACCGAAAAAACAGCCCAGCAAGTAGCCATCATTATGGACGATTACAAAGCCGCTGCCAACCTTTTGGTAAACGACAAAACCATTACACAGCAACAATTAAAAGAAAAATTTGATATTTTAATTAACGAAAAAAATGGCAAACTCGAAAAAATATTAACCGAGCCACAATTACAAAAAATGATACCTAATAGCGAAAGAAAATTAAACTCCACTAAACCCTAATATTATGAAACCACTAAAAAACATCCTTGTACTATTGTGTAGCCTGCTTTTACTCTCTGCTTCTTGCAAAAAACCATCTAAAAACCCTATTGACAACTTACCCCCTGCCACACAGACTGGCGCAAATACCTTCGGCTGTTTGGTAAATGGGGAGGTTTTTTTGCCTAAAGGCTCGGGTTTTGGCGGCCCAGTCTTAAGATGTCAATATGTATTTGATAATGGTTTTTACACTTTGTATCTATCTGCTAGTAATAGGGCTCAAGATATAAACAAAAGTATTCGCCTAGTTATAAAAGATATAGATTTAAGTCCTAATTTATATGTTCTAAATAATGATAGTACAAGTAAAGGCGAGTATTCTACTATTAATAATTTACTTTTTACTAATTCATATAAAACAACTCTTAATAATACAGGAAATCTTAGAATAAATTATTGGAACCCAGGTAAAGGTGTACTTTCAGGCAATTTTTCATTTGATGCAGTTAACAGTATAGGTGAAAAAGTTGAGATAAGAGAAGGTAGATTTGATGTAAAACTTTAAAATATAACGATGTAAAATAATTTGTAAACTTTTTAACCCACCCAATATGAAAACTATTTATTTCTTTAAAGGCTTTTTTAGCCTTGCCTTATTTTTAATTATCACCACAAAAGTTTTTGCACAACCCATAGGTGCAACATTTAATAATCCTATAAATGCAGGTACTATTAGCCCGGGTATGGTTTATACCGATACCAAAAACAATGCACCTGCAAATGGCTTTGGTAACGATTATGGCCAGCCAAGCGATGATATTTATTACAAGTTTACGCTAAATACTGCCGCCGAGGTAAGCATATCTAATTGCAGTTCTACCTTTGATACTTATTTACACATATTAGATGCCGAGGGGAATTTAATAACCTTTAAAGATGATAACGGCCCCTTATGCCCAGGTTTACCATCATCTATTAAAGTACAATTATCCGAAGGGATATATTACGTGGTTGCCGAGGGATATAATTTAACAATTTAATAACATAAATTTTTACTATAATCTTTTTGATTTCTAAATACTTACCCATACATTTAATTATTATTTACCCAAATTACTTCTAAACTTTAAAATTATGAAAAGAACAATTTTATTACCAGCAATTATTTTATGCACAGTTTTGTTAATAAACACCGCCTACGGTCAAAAAACCGATAGCTTAAAAACTCAGCAGCAAACAAAATACCTAACCAAAGAATTGGCTGTTAACGAAAAAACAGCCCAGCAAGTAGCCACCATTATGGACGATTACAAAGCTGCTGCCAACCTTTTGGTAAACGATAAAACCATTACGCAGCAGCAATTAAAAGAAAAATTTGATATTTTAATTGACGAAAAAAATGGCAAACTCGAAAAAATATTAACCGAGAAAAAAAAAAAAAAAATGATACCCAATA
>RDXP01000139.1 GCA_004292865.1 Sphingobacteriales bacterium | reverse complement strand
TGGGTACCGTAACCTAGTTTTGCACTGTAACCCATTCGTTTATAAGTGGCTTGTTGTGCTAGGGCAAGGGGTTGGTTGGGGGCGTCTTCAATGGCTTTATTAAAACGGCCATATACAAAACCTAATCTAAACTTTCGTGGATTTAGCTCTACACCACCACCTAAAAAATTATGCCCAGCCAAGGTAAACGGCGAAAACTCTATACTGCGCCAACCAGCGTGAAATGTTGCCCATTTATAGGTAGGACTAATACCATACTGGTTAAACGGCTGGGCGTAAGTTTGTTGCTGGTCGCTTACTACTACACTAAACGGAAACGAAACCCCGTAAAGCGAAACCGTGGGTGCACCATTTAACACGTACGAAAAATTGCGTTGGCGTTGCGGAATACCCGTAACATTGTATGTACCCAAACCCAAGCCCAACGAACCATTAATGGCGAAAGGTTTTTGCTTGCCCATTTCGGCAATATCTTGTGCCAAAACATTAGCACTTAAAAACCCGAGCATTAAAACCAAAAGTGCATTGCATTTCATAATTGTTTGTTTTTATGATAAGCTATTTAGATGAATAAAAAATCACTAAAGGGTTTTAAAATTGCTATCGCTCACGTTTAGTTTCTGCAAGGTTTGCAGCATGGGCGAGCTGTTAGGTTTTACACTATTTAATACGCCCACGCTACTTTGTGGTGCAATTATAAAGCGCACTTTATCAATAGCAATGGGTAAATGGGTAACAAAAGGGTCGCTGTAATATATTTGCACCGAAGCGGTGGTAGGCGTAATTCTTAAACTAAAGGCATAGTTTAAATTTACGCTAAAAGCGGTTTCGGTAAAGTTTAATTGTTGCCATTGGTAATTACCGCCACCCAAGTTTTTACGTACATATACCAATAAAATCCCTTGCTTTACGGCGTTAAAATTGGCAGCAGGTATGTTGTAAGTGGTGGTGGTATCGTTAGCGGTTAGGCCTGTTTTTCTTAAAAAATATTTTTGTAATGTTCTATTTGTTATTACCCAATCAAAGGTTACATTATCAGGTGTTTCTAAGGCAATTACATTTGCGTTGCCATTAGTTCCATTAGCACCTTTTAAAGAAGTACCCAATTGAGGCCAAAAACCTGCAGCTTTGGGGCCGTAAATGGTATAAGTGGTAATATCGATATAAAAATCGCCATTGTTTCCTATTGCTGTTAAAGGGCCACCTGTGCCGTTTAAAATGGTTGAACCGTTAGTGCCGTTGCTACCATTAGTGCCGTTAGTACCACTTAGGTTAGTACCTATTCCCCAGCCTAATGCGGATTTAGGACCAAACATGGTTTTCAACAACCTAGCGAAGTAAAAATCGCCTATTTTGCCAAGATTATCGTCGGGGCTAGTTTCGCCACTATAAATTATAGTACCATCGGCACCGGCTGCACCTGTTGGCCCTTGTGCGCCATCGGCACCACGCAATAAGGTGGGTATGCCCCAGCCTATGGCAGCTTTGGGGCCGTATAAATTGTAGGTGGTTTTGTCTAAATAATAATCGCCAATAGCACCTAAATTAGTAGCTGGGGCGGTGTTACCACTTAAAGTGGTGCTACCGTTTATGCCATTAGTTCCGTTAGTGCCGTTGGTGCCATTATTTCCGTTTGAACCGTTGGTACCATTTGTGCCATTAGTGCCATTTGTTCCTCTTAATATTATGGGGTTACCCCAGCCAGCAGTAATTTTGGGTCCGTACAGGTTACCGGTATTTTTATCGAGGTAGTAATCGCCATTTTTGCCTATACTTAAAATGGGTACACCTGTACCGCTGTAAATTATGCTACCATCGGCACCGGCTGCACCAGTAGGGCCTTGTGCGCCAGCTGCACCTTGTAGCAACATGGGTATTCCCCAGCCTGCGGCAACTTTGGGGCCGTATAAATTGTAAGTGGTTTTATCTAAATAATAATCGCCAATAGTGCCTAAATTAGTAGCTGGGACGGTGGTACCACTTAAAGTGGTGCTACCGTTTGTACCGTTAGTGCCGTTTGTACCGTTAGTGCCGTTTGTTCCGTCTTTACCGTTGGTGCTTGCACCTATTAAGGTAATGGGTGTTCCCCAGCCTGTGGCTAATTTAGGGCCGTATAAATTGCCGTTGTTTCTATCTAAATAATAATCGCTTAGCTTACCTAATGTATTTGCGGGAACGCCCGTACCGCTAAAAATTATACTGCCATCTTTACCGGCAGCACCTACTGCGCCTGCGGCACCATCGGCACCTGCTGGGCCTTCGGGACCTATTAAACCATCTTTAGAGCAAGAACTAATAATGCTTACCAAGGCTAATAAAATAATAAGAATGTAGTTGTTTTTCATCATCGTTTTTTTTAATTGGGTGTAATTTAAATTAGTCTTTGTTGCCAAAGTTTAACGATGAAAGGTAGGTAAAATAAATTAAAATGGTAAGTATCAAATCGGTGAACGTATGCTTATAATCGTTGAATGGAAATAAGAGGGTTTGGTAGCATTTTGTGGCTGAGTTTTATGTTGAGAGATTTTGTTAAATTTTTACCAACGGTTGAAACCGTGGGCTATTCGATTGAAACCGTGGGCTATTTCCGGTTAAAATATATATTTTGTGGGTTAAAAGTTCTAGAGAGTATGGAGTCTCAAATGGAATCTCAAAAAGCCAGTTAATATCAATAAAGGGATAATGAGCTTTTTACAAAAAAACTATTTTCATTACAGTGCTTTCTGTACTACTAGTAATATGCAAGGTACCGTTTAGTTTTTGCAATAATTCTTTAACTATTAACAACCCATAGCCCGACGATTTACTTTTGATATTGATATTATTAAGAAGCTTATCAATTTTATCAGCAGAGATACATTCGCCTTTGTTAGAAATTGAAATACTAGTCTTTTGGTGTTCATCAATACCTGCTTTTATATAAATTTTAGTATCAAGGTAGGCGTGGTTAATAGCATTTTGCAGCAGGTTTCTTAAAACTATGGTTAATAAATTAGCGTCTGTTTTTAAGTAATTAGTACTTGCTTCTTCAACCGAAATGGTTAATCTTTTGGCATCGGCTTGATTTTGTAGGGGTAAAATGGTTTCGTTAAAAAAAGAAATAAGGTGTGTTTTTTGTATATCTACTTCAAAGTTTTCCATTTGGCTTTTGCTCCATAATAGTAAATCTTCCATGGTAGCCAGCAGGTTGGTTGCTGTATGTATAAGGTTTTTTTGGTGTGCTAATTTAGCATCTTCGGTAATAAAATTTGGGTTGGCTTGTTGCAAGCGTAAAAACGAAAATAATTGACTAACAGGGCTGCGTAAATCATGTGATATAATGCTAAACAGCTTGGCTTTGGTTTGATTGGCATTAGATAATTGAGCGTTAATATTATCTAGTTGGGTGTTTTTAATATTGAGCAATAAGTTTGCTTTTTGCTTGTTTTTAACGTTTAAATAAATTAAACCCAAGGCCAGTAACGATAGCAAAACTGCCCCTGCCAATAACCAGCGCATTTTTTTTTCTTGTTGTAGTTGTAAGTTTTTAATTTGGTTTTTACGGTTTAATATCCCGATAGTTTGTTGTTTTACTTGATTTTGAAATCGGGCTTCCATCTCAAAAATATTTTTAGATACCGATTCTGATTTTATAGAATCAATGTATTGGGCATACAGCACAATATGGCTATATGCACTGTCGCTCAAATTGTTTTGTTTTTCGGCCGTAGCCAAATTATAGTAAATTGTAGCAATATCTACTTTGTTTCTAAAATATAAAGCAAGTGGCAACGCATCTTTAAAATAACTTATGGCTTTGTGGCTGTTACCTTGTTTTAAAAACAAGTTGCCTATTGCCATTTTTATTGTATATAAGTCTTCGTTTTGTTTGCTTATTCTAACATTTTTTTGTGCCTCAAATAGTATTTCGGCCGCTTTATCTAATTTGTTTTGTACCAAAAATGCTTTACCTAATTCCACTTGGGCATCTATCAATAAGGTTATATCTTTGCTTTTTGCTACCGAATGGACAAGTTTTTTATAATACAGGTACGCTGTATCTACATGTTTTAGCGTTAAATACGAAATTACCAAATCTTTATACGCTGTTTCTAAACCTTCTTGGTAATTAACAAGGTAGGTTATTGCTTCTTTAAAATAAGGTAAACTTTGGGCTGGCCTGTTTAGGTTCTGATATATTTCGCCAATAGCCAAATATCCTACCCCAATATTAGATTTAGATGCCGAGTTTTGGGTTTTTGTATAATCAATTTTAAGGTATTTTATGTAGTTTAAATAGCTTTTAAGAGCCTCTTCGTATTTCCCCGAATTAAAATAATATTCGCCCAATACAATGTTAACGCCTATTTGTATTTCTTCATTTTTATCGGTTTTGGCTATGGCTATTAATTGATTACGGGCTTTTAATGCTTGGTTTGGCTGTTGCTGGCTATCGTATAAACCTGCCAACCTGCGTAAAGCAAAAACTATGCGTGAGTTGTTATTTGCGTTTTCGGCATATTTTTTAGATTGTTCGTAATAATAAATGGCACTATCGGCTTGGTAGGTGCACTCGTAACCTCCACCCAAGTGAAATGCAAAAACAGATTTGTATAAAAAATTATTTTGGGGTGTAATTTTTAAGCCCCATTTAGCAGCTTTTATTAGTGCTGGGTAGTTTTCTGTCCCGCTAGGTATGCCCTTTAATTTATCGCAATGGATGTTCCAATCTTCGAGTTTATTTTGGGCAATGGTTTGTTTAATCGCTAATTTTTTTGTTTGTGCAAGGTTTATTTTAATTGAAAACAGAATTACAAAAAACGAAAAAATAATAATTTTTTTATCTATATTTTTCATATCATCTGGATTCGAGAGATAAATATCTCACATTAAACTTAGCTTGGCATTACGAAGATATGTTTTCCCTACGGGCAATACATTTTCGCCTATATCAATAGTTTTTAGGTTAAAACACTTTACCCTGTTTATGGCAATAACATAGCTACGGTGAATGCGTAAAAATTTTCCTTGCGGTAGCAAATCCATAAAATTAGATAGGGTAGCAAGGGTTAAATGTGCTTTGTTTTCGGTTACAATTTTGGTATAATCGCCATAAGCCTCAAGGTACAATATCTCGGTAGCGTTTATGTTAACTACATTATGGCCGTCTTTAAAAATAATTTTTTCGTTTTCAACTAGCACATCATAAGCTTGGGCTTTGTTTTTAAGGTTTGTAAATTCCAACAATCTATCTACACAACTAGCTAACCTATAGGTTTCTACGGGTTTTAAAATATAATCGAACACGTTTAGTTGGAAACCTTCTAGCGCATACTCGGGGTGCGATGATATGATGATGTTTATGGTTGCCTCGTTTTTTATCATTTTTATAAACTCAAGCCCATTAATTTCGGGCATATCTATATCCAAAAACAATATATCGGGTTTATACAATTTAATAAACGCAATAGCCTCAATAGGGTTATTGTAATTACCTAGTACTTTTATGGTTTCAAAATTAGATAATTCGTGAATTATAGCCCATCTATCCATATCCTCATCATCAATAACAATACAGGTTAAGTACTTATTTGCATTCATAATTAATATATTAAAGATATTAATTTATTAAACTTTATGATAAAAAAAATTACGCATCGTTTTTTTGTAAAAGTTTTAGCAATACAGCAAAATCTTTGGGATAATCGGCAATAAAAGTTTTGGTTTCGGTATCCGATATTTTAAAAGTTACTTGGCGTGAGTGCAATGCAAAACGTTTCATAATAGGTTGCTCTTCTTCTTGCTTGCTTAAAATATATTTTCGTTTTATATGCGATAAAAATACAGGCTTTCCGCCATACATAGCATCGCCAGCTATAGATGCTTTTTGTGTAGCCAAGTGTATGCGTATTTGGTGCATACGGCCTGTAACTGGCTGGGCTTCTATTAAGGTGTAATGTTTAAAATAGGTAAGCGAATTAAAATGAGTTTCGGCTCGTTTACCCTCTGTTCGGCTAATGGTTACGTTTCCTTTTCCTACGTTTAGTATAGGTAAATCAACCAATAATTGGTTAAAAATATGGGTACCATCTACAATGGCATGGTAAACTTTTTTTACTTCACGGTGTTCAAACTGCATAGAAATAAAACGGTAGGTTTCGGGGTTTTTAGCAATTATCATCGCCCCCGAAGTATCTTTATCTAAGCGGTGGCATATTTGCGCATCGGCATGGTACAATTTGGCTAGCCGCAGTATATTCATCTCACCTCCTTCACGCTCATCAAGCGAGCTTATAAAAGGAGGTTTATTAATAACCATTAAATCATCGTTTTCAAATAAAATAAGACTTTGTAGTGTAGGATTTTTCATCTACCTACAAACTTAAAGGTAAAAATCGTTTTTAAATTAAAAAGTTAAAATTAAAAATTAAAAAAAAACTGTTCGAAAGGTAAAATTCAAAATTAAAAATTCAAAATATCTTTCAACGTTAAAAATTTAAAAATCAAAAAACCTTCTAACTGGTTAAAAAAGTTAAAATTTAAAAAGCGGGTTTAAAAAATCATAAATCAATAATCAAAAATCGTTCAACGGTTATCGACGGTGCGCCCGAAGCCCATTGCCCGATAGCCCGAAGCCCGCCGCCCGATAGCCCGATAGCCCGATAGCCCGAAGCCCGCCGCCCGAAGCCCGCCGCCCGCATCACTTCCCTTTTACATAAAAATTTAGCCACGTATTCATCTCCCATAAGGTGTGCAAAATGGATTCTTTGGCTTTGTAGCTGTGGCCTTCTAAAGGCAACATTACCAACCTAGTAGTTGCACCATTGGCTTTTAAGGCATTATAAAATCTTTCGCTTTGCATAGGGAAAGTGCCAGTATTTTCATCGGCTTCGCCATGTATCAATAACAAGGGGCTTTTAATTTTATCTGCGTAAGCAAATGGCGATATGGTGTTATATACTTCGGGAGCTTGCCAATAAGTACGTTCTTCGTTTTGAAACCCAAAGGGAGTTAAGCTACGGTTATAAGCACCACTACGGGCTATGCCAGCCGCAAAAAGTGAGGTGTGTGCCAATAGGTTAGCCGCCATAAATGCTCCGTACGAGTGCCCTCCTACGGCAATTTGTTTTTCATCAGCAATGCCTAGTTTTACTATGGCAGCAATTGCAGCTTCGGCATTTTGGGTAAGTTGTGCTACAAAGGTATCGTTTGGCTGGTCGTTACTTTCGCCTACAATGGGCATGGCTACTTCATCTAAAATAGCGTAGCCCTGTGTAACCCAAAATATTGGCGACCACCATGGCACCTGCGTAAATTGGTAGGGCGATGTTTTTACTTGCCCAGCGGCATTGGCCGTTTTATACTCTTGTGGGTAGGCCCACATTAATACAGGTAGTTTTGCTTTGGGAATATATGTTTTGGGTAAATATAAAGTGGCCGATAGCGGCAAGCCATCCTTACGGGTATAGTTTACTATTCGTTTTTGAACGCCAAATAATTGTGGGTAAGGCGGTATAAAGTAAGTAAGTTGTTCGGTTTTCTTTTTGCGTAATTCTATTTTGTAATAATTAGGGTTTTGTGTTACCGACTCGCGGGTAACAATCGCAAAATCTTGGTTATTAAAATAAATTGGTTTTTCGTAAAACGGAGCTTGCGAACGAATTAGGGTATCGGTAAGCTTGGTTTTTACATTAAATTTTAATATAAACGGTCGGTTACCCAGTGCCGAGCAGCCTTCGCTAACCGAAAAAATAGCTAAGTTTTCTTTATCGCTATTGCTTTGGTATTCGGTAAGTAGTACAGGCCTATGGTAATTATTGTGGGTTTTTATAAATTCGCCAGGGTTGTCGTAATTGTTTTCGTAATACCTATCCCATAGGTTTACACGGAACATGGGGTCGCTGGGTTTAATAAATACCCTACGTTCGCCACGGGTTTTAAACCATCGTTCGGTAATAATGGCAATATTATCATCGCCCCAATCTATTTTATTAAAGCGGTAATAGCAGGAGGCTAGTTTTTTGGCCAAAGCCTGGTTAGCATCTTGTGTAAATACCATATCTCGTATGGTTATTCGTTTCGCTGGGTCGCCGCCATCTTGTGCTTCTACCCAATAATAGGTGCTGGGTTTATCGGCTCGCCAGCCAAATTCTCGCTGGCCTGTTACTACGGCATCAGTGCCATTGGGTAAATTATCGGCTAGGGGGATGGTAGATAGTTTACGTATAATTTTACCGTATTTATCGGCCAGTTGTATGGTATTGGCAAAATAATCTACAGGTACAAGGTACGAGTAAGGCGTGGCCAAGGTGCTTAACAATACATAATTACCATCGGGCGATAGTTCGAATTGTTTAAAAATAGCGGGCGTACTATAATTAACTACCTGACCGTTAAGGAAAACTGTTTTTAATTGTGCTTGCAGGTAATAATCAAATAATTTTTCGTCGTAGCTATTTTTTAATAAATTTTGGTAGGTTTTGGTGGGTTTTACATCGCCCAGATTTTGCTGTATAATAGGGCCAGATGGGAGGCTGGGTTTTGTAGGCGGTATTGGCCGGTTATCAACCACAAATTTAGCGAGTAGGCTTTGCCCATCGGTAGCCCATTGATATACATTGCCATAGCAATTATTGAGGTAAAAATTGGTTAACTTTTTACAGCTGTAATTAGTGGTTGAGGCCACCCAAAGTTCGACTCCAGTATAGGTAGTATTTGTAAAGGCAAAAAGTGTGTTATCGGGCGAAAATTGTACATCAGCAATTTGTGCATCGGGTGGAAGTCCGATAAATGGCTGTGTTTCTTTTCCACTGGTATTTTTGAGGGTAATAGCGCTAAATTTTTCGGCATTGGTAAGCGAATTGTTTTGAGGATTTATACTTAAACCAGCCAGCTTTAGTTCGGGTTTTGCAAGTTCGGTTATAGATGGGTAGGCTTGTTTTTCCAGTACCAGTAATAATAAACCGTTAGGGCTTATTATTGCCTTACGGGTGATGGTGTTGGCAATCATTTCTACCATTTCGGCAGGTGGTTTTTGGTAACCTGATGCTTGCTGTGCTTTGCTGGATGTTATATTTGCTAAAAATATAGCACAACACAATAGCCTGCTTAATGTAGGTTTCATCATTTTTTGCATTTGTTATTTACTAAACTGAGTAGGTTATTAAAACATTTTTTTTTATAGTTTTGAATATGATTTGGGCGTTTTAACACGCCGTCCGCTGTATCTTTTTTTATTTGTCTATCCCCCCGACCCCCGAAGGGGGAGATTCGGCGTAAAAAAAGGATGCCGCTCCCGTCGTTAACGCTATAAAATCGTAAAAAACACTGCTCTACAGCAAATTATACTATAGTTTAATTATCGTAACTAAGGCTATTAGTGATGATATTTATGTTTTTAGAGCGTTAACGATTGCAATGGCATCCTTTTTTTTATTGCCCCCCATTTCCCCCTTTGGGGGCTAGGGGGAGGGGGGCAATAAATAAAAAGATATAGCGGACAGCGTGTTAAAACGCCCAAATAACAATTAACACTACAAAAAAAAGTATTTTATAGCATAAAATTTAGGGATAAATAATTAAACATTTACATGGCTTGTAAATTAATTATTTAATGTACCTAAAATCTTGGTCTTTTTTAATATTAAGCAAGGCATTGTAAATCAAACTAATTACGTTGTCCACATCTTCTTTATGTACCATTTCTACGGTGGTGTGCATGTAGCGCAATGGCAAAGATATTAAAGCTGATATTACGCCTTCGTTCGAATAAGCAAAGGCATCGGTATCGGTACCTGTAGAGCGTGATGAGGCTTGTCGCTGAAAAGGTATTTTACATTTTTGGGCAACATCAATTAAAAATTTGTTAAGGTTTACATGTACGGCTGGCGCATACGATACTACTGGGCCTTTACCACAAGCCATTTCGCCTTGCGTAATTTTGCTTATCATGGGCGTGGTGGTATCGTGGGTAACATCGGTAATAATGGCTACGTTGGGTTTAATGCGGTGGGCAATCATTTCGGCACCTCGCAAGCCTATTTCTTCCTGCACCGAGTTTACAATATATAAACCAAAAGGTAGTTTTACTTTGTTTTCTTTTAATAATCGGGCAACTTCGGCAATCATAAAACCACCAGCTCGGTTATCCAATGCTCGGCCTACATAATAGCGGTTATTTAACACCATAAACTCATCTTCGTAAGTAATTACACAGCCTACATGTACGCCTAGTTTTTCTACTTCGTCTTTGGTGGTGCAGCCACAATCTAAAAAAATATTTTTTAAAGCAGGGGCTTCTTCTTTTTCGCCAGCACCACGTGTGTGTATGGCCGGCCAGCCAAATACTGCTTTTACCATTCCTTTGTCGGTGTGTATGTTTACTCGTTTAGAGGGAGCTATTTGATGGTCGGAGCCGCCGTTACGAATTACATATATTAAACCATCGGTAGTAATATAGTTTACAAACCACGATATTTCGTCGGCATGTGCCTCAATTACAACTTTATACTTAGCTTCGGGGTTAATAACGCCTACGGCTGTGCCATAATTATCTACAAAAGATTCATCGATATAAGGTTTCAAATAATCTAACCAAAGCTGTTGCCCTTGCCACTCGAAACCTGTGGGCGATGGCTGGTTAATATACGTTTCAAAAAATGCTAATGATTTTTTGGTTACTACCGGAATGTGTTTTTTTTCTTCTTTCTTTTTTGGCATTTTTTTTGGGTTTCGGGCTTCGGGCTTCCAGCTTCGGGCTTCCTATTGCGGGCACCTGTTGCATTTGAAACTACCTCCCTAGTTTAACATTATTTTATTTTTTGAGTTAATATGTGCTTACAAATTTACAATCAATCAAATACAATTGTTTTGTTATCATATACAAATACCCTATCGCTAAAAAGGCTTTGCAAGGCTTTTATCAATACGGCGGTTTCTATTTCTTTACCTGTACGCACCATATCGGCGGGCTGGTAGGTATGGTTTACGGGCATGGTTTGCTGGGCAATTATGGGGCCTTCGTCCAAGTCGTTGGTTACAAAATGTGCCGTGGCACCTATAAGTTTTACGCCACGCTGGTGTGCTTGCCTATATGGGCTTGCCCCAATAAATGCAGGTAAAAACGAGTGGTGTATGTTTACGATTTTGTGTGTAAAGCCCGCTATAAAACTAGGCGAAAGTATGCGCATAAATTTTGCTAGTACAATAAAATCAAAGTTATAGGTGTTAATTACACTCAATATTTGTGCTTCAAAATTTTGTTTATCAATGCCATTATGATCAATAAAATGGTATGGAATTTCAAATTTTGTACATATTTCTTGCAACACAGCATGGTTACCTATTACGCATTGTACCTGTGCGCCTAAGGTTTTAAAATGGTTGCGTACCAATATATCGCTTAGGCAATGGTATTCTTTACTTACCAATACAACAATGTTTTTTTGTATTTCGGAGTTTATTTTAATGATGGCCTCGGTAGGTAATATCTGTTGTAAAACATCATATAACGCTATATTTTGCTCGCTATGGTTTACCTCTAGGCGGGCAAAAAAATTATTGTTTACCGTATCTACATACTCACGCATCGAAACTATATTTACATTACGAGCGGCCAATACTTGGGCTATTTGAGCCACAAGGCCTACTCTATCTTTGCATTGTATGGTAATAATCATGCGGTGTGGGGCAGTAATTTATAATTTTTCAAACTTAATAAATTATAAATAAATTGGGATGCTATATATTTTATTTGCGTAAATAATAAGGCAAACTATTAAAGAGGAATGTAGGCATCAATAATAATGTACCATTTCATATCGGCTTGTATTTGCCAAATTCGGATGTAACTGTATGTTTTTTTTTCGTTATTTATAGTTATGATTGCTTTGCCGTAGGTAAAAGCCAAATCGCCACTGTAAGCCCTATTGGTATTTAATGGTTCGGATAAGATGCTGATATTGTGGGTATCAAAAAATGGTATTACTTCATCTACACCCTGCAAGGGCACATTATTGGCCAGTAACAGTTTAACATTGGTGCTGTAATATTCCAAAAAGCTTTTGTTGCCTAAATAAGCTAATGATTTTCCTAGTAGTTCATCGGTACTAAAAACAATATCTTTTCGCATTTGTATTTTTTTGGGGCCTAGCAAGCGAGAGTATTTTTCATTGGCAGGCAGTTCTAATTTCGTATTTGTGAACGAATCGAGCTGGGGCGAGGGAATATCGGCATGTAATAGTATTTTCCATTTATTTTTAGGATTGCTGCGCCATACAGCAATGTAGTTACCGTAGTACAAGTTGGCGTTTTGCTTTCTGGAATCAATGTATGGCCCTGTGATAATGCCAAAATCGCCACTTTTAGCTATATAGGCAACAGCTGGCCGCAGGTTGTAAATATTAGAATCGGGTGGGTAATTAGCATAATACGATTTTAAATCAACGGGGCTAGGTTTAAATGTGGTAGCCGAAACATCGCTTAATTTAATAAACCCTTTGTTTATCCCTTTAAGGAAAATGGTTTTTTGTAAAAGTTTATCGGCGTTTATTAACGAGGTAATGGTATGCTTGTTTTTTTGGCTATAAGCTGATAATAAACAGCTCATAAGCAATAGGCTGCAAAGCCCGTGTTTATATGTTGTGCTAAAAGGATGTTTCATTTTGGTTTCTTGTATTATTTTTTAGACCAAATAGCACCTTCTTTGCTGTCTTTTATTTCGAAACCAAGCTGCTGCAAGCCGTCCCTAATTTTATCGGAGGTGGCAAAGTTTTTGTTTTGTTTGGCATCGTTGCGTAATTGTACAATAAAATCCATAAGTACAGCGGTATCGTTATTTTCATTATTCCCTAGCGGGATGCCCAATACATCTACCAAAAACAGGGTAAATGTTTGGCTAAGAAGTGCTAAATTTTGCGCATCAATTTTTAAATGCCCATCGTATATCGAATTAATAATACGAACACCATCAAATAATTCGGCAATAAGTATAGGCGAGTTAAAATCATCATTCATAGCAGCATAGCATTGGCTACGCCATTGGTTTATGTTTATATCGCAGGTATCGGTAGCCATAAGTTTAGGCAATAAATCTACGGCTGCCATCATTTTTTTAAATCCTTTTTCGCTGGCATTTAAGGCATCGTTGCTAAAATCGAGGGTGCTGCGGTAATGCGCTTGGTACATAAAAAATTTTACCACCATGGGGCTATACCCTTTTTGTAGCAAAGCATGTTGGCCACTAAATAGTTGATGCGGTAAAAAACTATTGCCAAGTGATTTCGACATTTTTTGCCCATTTACGGTAAGCATATTGGTATGTATCCAATAGTTTACGGGGTTTTTACCACAGGTGGCTATGTTTTGCGCTATTTCGTTGGTATGGTGTGTGGGTACCAAATCCATGCCGCCCCCATGTATATCAAAATGCTGGCCTAGGTATTTATTGCTCATGGCCGAGCATTCCAGGTGCCAGCCGGGGAAACCCATTCCCCAAGGCGAAGGCCACTGCATTAGGTGCTCGGGCTTGGCGTTTATCCAAAGGGCAAAATCTAGCTTGCCCCGTTTTTCGTTTTGCCCGCCTAGGTTGCGGGTATTGGCAAGCATATCGTCCAGTTTACGGTTGTTTAATAGGCCATAATCTTGCGTAAGCGTATATTTATCTACATCAAAATACACAGAGCCATTTACCTCGTAGGCAAAGCCGTTTTGTAATATGGTTTTCACCAGTTCTATTTGTTCGATAATGTGGCCTGTGGCAGTAGGTTCGATGCTGGGTGGTAGGGCATTAAACTGTTGTAGTACATTATGAAAATCGTTGGTATAGGTTTGCACTATTTCCATAGGTTCTACTTTTGCAAGTAAGGCTTTTTTCGATATTTTATCTTCGCCTTCATCGCCATCGCCCTCTAGGTGGCCAGCATCGGTAATGTTACGTACATACCTTACTTTGTAACCCAGCACTTGTAGGTAGCGGTATATTAAATCGAAGGCTAAAAAGGTGCGGCAATTGCCTAAGTGTACATCGCTATATACGGTGGGGCCACACACATACATACCCACATAAGGCGGGTTAATGGCTTTAAATAGTTCTTTTTTTTTGCTTAAAGTATTGTATATAAAAAGGTTTTGTTGCATTTTTTATTTTAATCTAGCGTGTTATTTAGGCTTACATTGCACCTTATGGGGTAATGGTCCGAGTAGTTTTTTTTGATGATTTTGTATCCTGTAAAATCAAACTGGGTTGATGCTAATATATAATCTATTTGGAAATTAGGGAAATCGCCATTGTAGGTTATAGCCATGCCACTTCCTTTTTGTTCAAACCCGTTTTTTAATCCTTGGGTCATTTGCGCTAGGGTATATGAGCATGGCGTATCGTTAAAATCGCCCATAATTATAAAAGGAATTTTACATAAGGCGGTATGCGCTTTAATTTCTTTTACTTGCTTGCTACGTTTTACAAATGCTATTTTAAGGCGTTTTACAATGCGCTTGGTTGATTTTACATCGCTTTTAGTATCTAAATCTTTTTGTACTTCATCAATAAACTCATAATCTTCGGGCTGAAACCTAATTGATGCCAAGTGCACCACATATACTCTAAATAGCGAGCTGTTTTTTTTAACATCAACCCACTCGCAGCGGTTGCCGCTTTGGGCATCTTCAAATATAATGGTACCGGTATTTATAATCGGATATTTGCTAAAAACGGCTACACCATTTGATTCGAAACCGTTATTTAAGGCGGGCTTAAAATGGTAGTGTTTTGTTTTTAAGGTTTTTAATATCGAATCTTTAATATCAAAAATACCCTTGGGGCGGGTATAAAATTCCTGTATGCCCAATACATCGGGCTGCTCGGTAGCAATTAAATGGAGTATATTGGTTTTTAATACTTCGCGGGTTAAGGTTTTATTGCTTTGGAATGCACCTGTATTATAGGTCATTAATTTTATGGTACTGCTATCGGCACTTATGTAAATATCGTTTTTTGAGGTATAATTTAGGGTACGTTTTAGAGGGAAATATCCCACCAAAATAGAAATTAAAGAGAGTAAAAAGTAGCCTTGTTTTCTAAAAAGCCAAACCACCACACATAGTATATTTATAGCCAGTACAAATGGGTAGGCTAAGCCAAAATACGAGATATACCAAAAACTAGCTGGATTAATAACGGTGGCACTATAACATAAAAAAATAAGTGTTATAGCAATCCAATTTAAGGTTAAAAGAAAACGGGTAAAAGCTGTATTTTTATTTTTCTTCATTGGTGGTGCTTGCACTAAACAAAATTTCTTTTTCGTAAGTGGATAGTTTATCGTAACCTGATTGCGAAATTTTATCTAAAATAGCATCAATTTCGGATTGGTTGGGTTTATAATTTTTTTTAACCGAGGCGTGGTGATTTTTTGAAACCACTTTTAACCTTGGCTTAGGTTTAAAAAACTGTGAAAAAGGGGCACTCCAGTCGTTCCCATTTTGTAATGATTTTATAAAGGTGTAGCCAAATATTGCGCCACCCAAATGCGCTAGATTGCCTCCCGCATTAGGCCCTGCCAGACTTAAAAAATCGAAAACAAGGTAAAAAACAGCAATCCATTTAAGTTTTACGGGCCCTATAAATAATAAGGAAATGGTATAACTAGGTAATTGTGTGGCCGTAGCCACCACAATAGCCATTACCGATGCCGATGCGCCAAGGGCATAGCTAAAAGCAACATTATCTTTAAACGCAGGGAATATATTATAGCATAAAATAAACAGCAAGGCACCCGCCAAGCCACCTGCTAGATATACAAAAGTGAGCCTTTTTTTATTTAGATATTCTTGAAAAATACCGCCCAACCAGTACAACCACAGCATATTAAACAGTAAGTGCATAAAGCCACTGTGCATAAACATGTAGGTAAACAGGCTCCAAGGTTGCTTGGCCAAAGTGGGCAAATAGGCCGGTACCGATAGCTGGTTATTTAAAAAATTGGCAAGCCCAGTTTGCTTGGTAAACAAAAATTGTATTACAAAAACTACTTGTATTGCCAAAAAAACAATAACGTTTAAGGCTATAAATACATTTACCCTATTGCCCGAGTTAAATGCTTTATATTTTAAGTCGTTAAAAAAATTCATATTGGCTAATTTACTATAAATAACTAAAAATAATTATCGGGGCGTTTAATTTTCCAAATTTTTATAAGTAGGAAGCCTATTATCATCCCGCCAAGGTGCGCAAAGTGTGCCACATTATCGCCTGGGTTATTGGCAAAACCGTTGTACAGTTCAAATGCGCCGTATAAAACCACAAAGTATTTGGCCTTTATAGGCAGAAAAAAGTAAACGTATATCATTACATTAGGAAACAACATGCCAAAGGCCAATAATATACCAAAAACCGCACCCGATGCACCAATGGTAGGCGAATTTAAGTCGGCTTGGTACAGCTCATTGGCTATGGCAATGGAGTTGTTTTTAGCTTCGGTACTACTGGGGTTAGCTTCCCAAAACGATAATACTTTTAAAAAATCGGGCTGGTAAGTTGCTGTTACCTCTTGGTTTATATAATCTTCGAAATGCGCAATACTGGGCGCACTTATATAGGTATTGAGGTTTTGCGCTGTTTTATTTAGTTCAACAGTGCGTATGCCTAAGTGAAAAATAGCTGCGCCTATGCCGGTAAGTATGTAATAATTTAAAAAACGTTTACTGCCCCACAAGTTTTCGAGGGCTGTGCCAAACATCCACAGAGCCAGCATATTGCCAAAAATATGCCATATATCGCCATGCATAAACAGGTGGGTAATAAGCTGCCATATCCCAAACCTATCGGAACCGAAGGCGTATAATGCTAGGTATTGGTTTAAATCAATACCCATGCTGCTTTTTAAAACAAAAGTTGCTAAAAAAAATATCCCATTAATAATTAGCAGGTTTTTTACAACAGGTGGAAAAACGGTGTTGGAAAGTGGTCTAAAGTTGTTCATCGTATTAAAAAAATTATTTGCCAAATTTTTCGGCCAGTTCGCTCAGGCTAAAAGTAAGCACAATTTGCTTGCCAGCAATAGAAGCATTGGGCATGGTACAGGCAAATAGCTGGTCGATTATATTGTTCATTTCTTCGGTATTTAGTTTGGTACCTGCTTTTATGGCGGCATTTTTGGCCAGTGTGCGGGCTATATTATCTTGTTTGTTAAGTTTTAAATTACTTACATTGTTTTTATAATCTTCTAGTAATTGCTCTAATATGGTTTCCAAGTTATTGTTTTGGGCAATATCGGCTGGCACACCTTCTACAATTAGCGTATTTTTGCCAAAGCTACGAATTTGAAAACCGAGGGCTAAAAAATCGGGTAACAAATCGCTTAACAGCGCAAAATCAGCAGTGTTAAACGTTACCGATTGCGGAAAAAGCATTTGTTGGCTTAGGCCTTTATGGCTATCAAGCTGGTTTAAAAAACGTTCGTACAATATACGTTCGTGTGCGGCCTGTTGGTCTATCAGCATAAAGCCCGATTTTATTTGCGCTACCATATAGCGGTTATGCAGCTGAAAAACCCGCCTATCGTTTTTAGCTTCGGCCAAAGCCGGGTTTTCAAAATTGTTTTCCGCAGGTTTATCTAAACCCAAATCGCCCTGCGTAACTATTTCTTCTTTATTTATTTGATAAAGGGTTTCCCAATTACTTGGGATGCCTTGCTTGGTATCCATATTGCGATAGGGCGAGGTTTCTTTTTCCGATTTTTTTTCGGTACTAAAGGGGTTAAAATCGGCATTAAAACTTATCGAAGGTGGTTTTATATCGCTTAATGGTTGGCGGGTAATCATCCGCTCGAAGCCTGTTTCTTGCTCAAAATCTAAACTTGGTGTAAGGTTATACAACCCTAGCGAGCGTTTTACAGCCGCCCTTATTACGGCATAAATCGTTTTTTCGTCTTGGTATTTAATTTCGGTTTTGGTGGGATGTACGTTAATATCAATTTTGGCAGGGTCTATCTCAATAAACAATACATATAAAGGGAAAGTATCGGGCGGCAATAAACCTTGGTAAGCCATTACCACGGCATGGTTAAGGTAGCCATCTTTTACAAAGCGGTTGTTCACATAAAAAAACTGGTCGCCACGGGTACGCTTAGCAAAACTGGGTTTTCCTATAAATCCTTTTACTTTTATTACGCTGGTTTCCTCGTCCATAGGTACCAGTTTTTCGTTATAATTATTGCCTAGCAGGTGTAAAATGCGTTGTTTTAATTGCGCTTGTGGTAAGTGAAAAACCTCTTGCCCATCGTGGTGAAGCGTAAAATAAATGCTGGGGTTGGCCAATGCTACCCGTGTAAATTCATCAATAATATAACGCATTTCGGATGGGTTACTTTTTAAAAAGTTTCGCCTTGCGGGGATATTATAAAACAGGTTTTTTACGCTAATGCTAGTGCCTGCTGGGCAACTGCAGGCTTGCTGGCTTAGCACTGTTGAGCCTTCTACAATTATACAAGTACCCAGTTCGTAGTTATGCTTGCGGGTTTTTATTTCCATTTGTGCAATGGCGGCAATACTAGCCATGGCCTCGCCCCTAAAGCCCATGGTGCGTATGGCAAATAAATCTTCGGCTTTTTTTATTTTAGAAGTAGCATGCCTTTCTAGGCTCATGCGGGCATCGGTAACACTCATGCCACTGCCATTATCAATTACTTGGATAAGGGCTTTACCAGCTTCTTTTATAATTAGTTGTATTTTATTGGCACCGGCATCAATGGCGTTTTCTATTAGTTCTTTTACTGCCGATGCTGGCCTTTGTACTACCTCGCCTGCTGCAATTTGGTTGGCTACGGCATCGGGTAAAAGTTTAATTATATCTGGCAAAATTATTTTTTTTTGTTAGGGTAACTCGCTTTCAAAAGCAATTAATAAAATGCAAATTTAATTTATATCATTGGGTTTTATTTTAAGTATGCGCTTAAATTTTAATGAAACAATCCTAATTTTTAAGTTTTTTACAAATAAAAATCTAAAGCCTAAATTAATTCATCATAAAAAATAAAAAGATAATAATTAATGTATTTCTTATTGCTTTTTTATTAACCTGAGTTACGATGATTGAACAATAGTATAATTTACTGTAAATCAATGTTTTTTTTACGGTGTAAAAGCGTTAACAACGATAGCGGCCTGCCTGCGCAGGCAGGTAACACGCCCAAATCATTATCACAAAATAATTAACAATTTTCGATTAATCGAACTCGGGTTATTACGTTATTTTTTGGCCTAAACCAATACTTTTTTGAACGCATAAAAGCTGTTAAAATATGGCTGCCTGCTGTTCTAAAAAGGTATCGTACGAGGCAAAATATCAATAAAAATAAAAAATATTTTGTCATTTTTGTTAAAAAAACTATATTGTGGTTATTTCATCTATAAAAGAAAATAAATTATTGATATGAAGAAAAAATACTTACTCATATTTTTTTTTAATACTATTATATTCACAAGTTACACCTATTGCCAAACCTACGTAAAAGGTACGGTTTTAGATATTTATAATAACCCAATAGCAGATGCTAATGTAAGTTTTGTTGCCGAAAAAACAGAAACAAAAACAGATAGTGCAGGAAAATTTATTTTAAAATCAAACCAAACACTCAATAAAATAAGTGTAAGTTTTATTGGTTACCAAAAAAAAATAATATCGCTAAAGCGTGATACTACCTTAAACCTATTAGTTTTATTAACCCAAAATACTACTTCACTAGCCGAAATTATGGTGCTAAGTGGCAAAAAAAAACGTACAAATAAAAAACAAAATCCAGCGTACAAAATTTTAGAAAACGTTTGGAAAAACAAAAAAAGAAACGGTTTAAATTTAGTAAAGTGCTACGAGTATAAAAAATACTCATCAACCGAGTTTGGTTTTGATAACCTAGATACTGTTTACTTAAAAAAAGCGCTAGGTAAAAACTTTGATAGCGTAGCAAACAAAATAAATACCAATAAGCAAAACCATAAATTTTTTGTACCAGTAGAGTTATTAGAAAAAAACGAGAAAATTTATGGCAACAATATTTTTCATAAAGAAAGAAAAGATACCGAGGGCGAACGAGACCTTGGTATAAAACAAGAAGGTAAAATATTAGACAAAATTGCTAACACTTTTAAAGAAATAGATATTTATAAAAATGATATAGAAATTTTGGGTAAAACATTTGTTAGCCCAATAGCTAACGAAGGGTTTGGTACCTACGATTATACCTTAACCGATAGTACCATAATTGATAATAAGAAGTATTACACCATTGATTTTTACCCACGCCAAACACGAGATTTTGCTTTTTACGGGAGCTTTACCGTGGCAAATACAAATTTTGCCGTTGTAGAAATTGAAATGCGAACGCCAAAAAAAATGAATTTGAATTTTGTAAAAAACTTTGAATTTAAAAAATGGTTTACAGTTACGCAAGATAGTATTTACCTGCCCAGCAGAAACCAATACCACGGTTATTTTTCGTTATTAACAAAAAATGAAGACGAAAAAGGAATTTACGTAATTAAAAATGAGGTTTTTAACGATTATTTATTTGATAAAACCCATAAGCCTAATTTTTACGATTCGGTTATTGTGCACACTTGTGCCCACCAGTTTGATAAAGACCCACAATATTGGCTAAAACTAGAGGATAAAGAAACCATAACAACCAATACAGTAATAAATACAATACAAAAGAGCAGTAAAATAAAAAATATTAGTGGGTTTATTTATACTATTTCTGATGGTTATGTAAACCTTGGTAATGGTTTACAATGGGGTAATATTTGGAGTACTGCAGCCCGTAACGATGTAGAAGGTTTAAGGCTACGCTTTGGTTTAAGAACTTTTAAAACCAACAACGATAGGCTTAGGTTAGAAACCTATGCCGCTTACGGGTTGTTAGATAAAAAAGCAAAGTTTGGATTTGAGGCAAGGTATTTATTAGCCAATAACCCACGTATTATATTAAGCGCTGCCTATTTAAAGGATAACGAACAAATGGGATTAACACAATTTAATGGCATTAGCTTAATACCAGATGCCTCCAGAAGCCCAAAAGCACTTTTTAATAGAGGAAGGAATTATTTAATATCGTTAAGCGAAAAAAAAATGTTGCGTTTTGATTTTGAGCCTATAAAAAATTTACATTTAGGTATAACCGCATCGCATAATGTTATGGAATCTGCAGCACCTTTTCGTTTTTCACAAGCCCATTTCGATAAAAAATTAAGAAAAGTACAATCAACATTAACTGATTTTACTACCGACATTTATTTAACCTACACGCCAACAAGAGAAATATCGGGCTTTGGGGTTGACCAAAAAATAGGCTATACCCTATATCCTACTTTAAGAATAAACTTTAAAAAAGGATTTAGAAATGTTTTAGGAAGTAATTTTAACTATAACCGCATACAAGCACAATACAATAAACCCATAATTTTGGGAAAATTTGGAATTTTAGATGCAACCCTAGGTACTGGCAAAACTTTTGAACCTTTGCCTCTTGCACTTTTAACGGCAGTATCATCAAACCAAACTTATTTTTTATTGCCCAACACTTTTGCCTTGCTAGATTATTACGATTTTGTTGCCGATACTTATTTTGAAGGCCATTTTGAACACCATCTAAACGGTTTTTTGCTAAACCGAATACCCATTATAAAGAAACTTAATTTAAGAAGTTTATTAACCCTTAGGGGAGTTTACGGTACCATATCAGATGGAAGTAAAGAAATTAACCGCTCGTCTATAATTTATGTTGCACCTACAAAACCCTATTTTGAATATGGTTTTGGATTCGAAAACATTGGCTACGGCAATATTAGGCCATTAAGAATTGATTTTATTACCCGAAGTGATTTTACAAATTTTAACGGCCCCAAAAATCCAAAATACGGCCTTAGGCTAAGTATTAGGGCAAACTTTTAAATAATAAAATACCCTTTAAAACTTTTTTAACTGTACACAAATTTTTATTCATCATGTCTCGTCCTGAAATAGGTTTACACAAAAAAGTGTAAAAAATGGACAAAACAGAAATTAGCAAATCCCTCGTTTAATTTTTTGCTAATACCACCATCAAATACAATTACTACATGCTAAAACCCATTCCCAATATCATCATCACTTTTTTAATGGTGATTTTTAATACCGCTTGCGGGCAATCTCAAAGCCAAAACAATGTATGGCTAACCAATTTTAATGCCGCAGCCCAAGGTACGGTAGTTTTAAATAATCAGCTTCACATTATCCCACTCAAAAACCTCGAACAACTACAACTGGTAAGTATAAATTTTGGCAATAAAAATGCAAGTATTTTTGATAGTATATTAAATAAATATGCACATACACAGCGCATAAATGGCAATCAATACCTAAAAAACAAATTTGTAAACAGCATTGAAAACGAAATTGTGGCTTACAATACCGTAATCATTTCGCTAGATAATGCTTCGGTTTTAGATGATGAAACGCTAAAATTTATTACATCACTAGCTGGGCGAAAACAACTTATTATTGCCCTTAGCGGGGAGCAAAAAAACCTAGCCCTTTTAGATAAACTTAATTCGCCTATTATTTTTTGTAGCCTTATTACACCCGAAAGTGCTTCGTTTACCGCACAATTAATTTTTGGAGGCCTAAGTTGCAAAAACCAATTGGCCAGCAATGTTTCTCAAAAATTTATTAAAGGCATGGGTGCCGATATTCAAAAATGTAGGTTTAAGTTTACCCTACCCGAAGACGAAAACATAAACGCCACGGATTTAAACCCAATTGATACCATTGTAGCCCAAGCTATAAAAGCCAAAGCCACCCCAGGAGCCGTGGTATTTGTAGCCAAAAACGGCAAAGTTATTTTTAATAAAGCCTACGGTTACCACACTTATAAAAATCAAAGCCCCGATAACGTAGCTGATATTTTCGACCTAGCATCGGTAAGTAAACTGGCTACCACTACCGCTGCCATGCGCCTTTACGAAACCGGGAAACTAAATTTAGATACCGCAATAAGTGCTTACCTGCCCGAAACCATCAATACCAATAAACAAAATATAAAAGTACGCGAGCTATTGCTACACCAAGCTGGTCTAGTGCCGTTTATCCCTTTTTACGAACGTTTAAAAATTGGCGATTACTCTCGCAAGCCCTCCGATTATTTTAACGTACAAGTGGCCGATAGTTTTTATTTAGCCAATGATTATTTTAAAAAAACAATGTGGCCCATAATGCTTAATAGCCCTTTAAAAAACCGAGGGACTTACGTTTATAGCGATTTAAGCATGTATTTTATGAAACAAATTATCGAAAATATATGCCAGCAACCGCTCGAAGAATATTTACAAACCCAATTTTTTAACCCCTTGGGCATGTACAGTACGGGCTATCATCCTCGCCAGCAATTTGATAAAGCCCTTATTGTACCCACCGAGCAGGATACCTATTTCCGTAAAACTTTATTGTGGGGGTTTGTACACGACCAAGGTGCGGCCATGGTAGGCGGTATAGCAGGGCATGCAGGCCTGTTTTCTAACGCTGCCGATTTAGCTATTTTATTTCAAATGATATTAAACGGAGGCAACTACGGTGGTAAGCAATATTTAAAGCCCGAAACCATTGCACTTTTTACCAGCAAGCAATCGGCGGTAAGTAGGCGTGGCCTAGGTTTTGATAGGTGGGACCCCAATCCTGCAAAAGAATATCCCTCAAAATATGCCAGCAAACACACCTTTGGCCATACTGGTTATACAGGCACATGTGTATGGGTAGATGCCGAGCAAAACCTGATTTACATATTTTTATCGAACCGGGTACACCCTAAAGTAACCAATAAACTATCCGACTTAATGGTTAGAACCCGAATTTTAGACCAAATTTATAAAACAATTTACAAATCAAATTAATTTTTGATTAATTATTACACCTATATTGCTACCTTTAGGGCTTTACATATTAATATATAAATGATGAATAAACTATTATCTATTGTTGCTTATGCTTCGGTTTTTTGCCTAGCCTGCTCGCCCAAAACAAGCCCTTCGTCCAGTACCAAAATAGAGGCTTTAACCGTTGAAGGTAGAATTTTAGAAAAAAACACAAAAATAAATACCTTAAATTTAGATGTAGAAAAACTACGTTTAGAAATGGCTGCGCTTACCCGCGATATTAAAAACGCAACGGATGATGCCAGCAAATCGGCCATAAAAGCCAGCGAAGCAACAGCCGATATGAAAAATAAAATTGGCGATTTGGGCAAAGCCGCCACAGCCGATATTACTGCCGAAGCTGCCGCCAAAGATGCCCGAAAGGTATATAAACTCAATAATAAATTATCTAAAATGAAAGATGATGAGCAAGATATTATAAAACAAATAGCAAATTTATCAAAAGAAATAGAGGTATTAAAAGCCGAAAACCCAAATATCGCTAAACCGTAAATAGGGGGTAAGGTTTATGTAATTTAAACTGCATGCTCAAAACATGCAGTTTTTTTTTTGCTTAAATAAAACAATTAAAGAGCTTGTTTTTTATACAATTAATAAAGATATGATACTATGAAAATCGGGATTGTGTGCTACCCTACATTTGGTGGTAGCGGCGTTGTAGCTACCGAACTAGGCAAAGCACTTGCCGATAACGGCCATCAAGTACATTTTATAACTTATAGCCGGCCTGCAAGGTTAGATTTTTTTTCGGAAAACTTATTTTACCACGAAGTAGCAGTGTCTAATTACCCATTATTCGAATATGCGCCTTACGAGGTAGCCTTATCCAGTAAAATGGTAGATGTGGTACGGTTCGAAAAATTAGATATTTTACATGTACATTATGCCATACCACATGCTTCGGCGGCATTTATGGCCAAGCAAATATTGGCTACATTTGGCATAAATATACCCGTGGTAACTACCTTACACGGTACCGATATTACCTTAGTAGGCCGAGATGTAACGTATAAACCCGTGGTTACGTTCTCTATAAACCAATCGGACGGGGTTACTGCCGTATCCGAAGATTTAAAAAAAGCTACTTATAACCATTTCGATATTGTAAAAGATATTAGGGTTATTCCCAATTTTATTGATTTACAACGCTTTAGGTTAACTCCAAAAGATCATTTTAAAAAAGCCATAGCCCCCATGGGCGAACGCATACTGGTACATACCTCTAATTTTAGAAAAGTAAAACGCACCAAGGATGTGGTACTTATTTTTAAAAAAATTATCGAAAAAATACCTGCAAAACTGTTGATGGTAGGCGATGGCCCCGAGCGGGTACATTGCGAACAACTTTGTAGGGATTTGGGTATTTGCGAGCATATCCGTTTTTTGGGCAAGCAAGATGCCGTTGAAGAAATATTATCTGTTTCGGATTTGTTTATGATGCCTTCCGAATCTGAAAGTTTCGGCCTAGCGGCCTTAGAGGCAATGGCTTGTAAAGTCCCTGTAATATCATCAAACACAGGTGGCCTGCCCGAACTTAATGTGAACGGCCAAACAGGTTTTATGAGCAACGTAGGCGATATTGAAGATATGGCAAACAACGCAATTTATATTTTAGAAAACGATAACCGCCTGCATCAGTTTAAAGAAAATGCACTTAACCGAGCCAAACAATTTGATTTAAGTTTGATACTGCCCCACTATGTAAATTATTATGCAGAAATAATAGAGGCTAGTGCAAGGGTATAGAAAAAAGCGAAATTTTGTAGTTTTAAAAAGCCCCGCAGGGGCGCAATCTCCCAGCGAGGGGTATTTGCCCCTAGCTCTCATCAACAACAAACATGAAAATCCAAGATATAACCACATTTTTGGCGCAATATGCCCCACCCGCCTACCAAGAAACTTACGATAATGCAGGCTTAATTACAGGTAATGCCCAAGCCGAAGTTAGCCAAGCTTTGGTGTGTTTAGACTGTACCGAAGCCGTTATAAATGAAGCTATTAAATACAATTGTAACTTAATAATTGCCCATCACCCTATTGTATTTAAAGGCTTAAAAACCTTTACAGGC
>RDXP01000064.1 GCA_004292865.1 Sphingobacteriales bacterium | reverse complement strand
AAAATATCTCAAAAAAATCTTTTGTATATTATAAATTATCGTTTAGCTTTGGCACATAAATTAATACATTGAAAACTTTAACCACAACCACAACATTTACAACCGTTATGCCTAAAGCGTAAGGGAAGCGATAGAGTGGTTACATAAATACACACAGCGCCTTCCCCTAAAATGGAAGGCGTTTTTTTTATAAAATTATGAAGATTTTAAAATTTGGTGGCACTTCGGTAGGCAGTATCGAGGCATTAAAAGCATTAGTTTCCATTGTTAAAAAAGATGTTGCCAAGCAACAACAAGTGGTTTTGGTAGTTTCGGCTATGGGTGGCCTTACCAACCAGCTAATAACCATGGCCGAAGGTGCCGTTACCGGGATTGATTACGCCGATGAATTGGCGCAAATAGAAAAACGCCATTTTACGGTGGTTAAAGAGTTAGTACCTTTGCAACAGCAAAACCAAGTTTTAACCACTTTAAAACTGTATTTTCAGGCTTTGGAAGATTTAATGCAAGGCATAACCGCCCTGCAAGAACTAAGCCCAAAAACCCGTGATGCTGTTTTAAGCTATGGCGAAAAATGTTCGGCTTTTATGATTAGCCGTATTTTACGGGCCGATTTTGAAGCCGTTGAGTTTTTAAATACCTGCGATATTATTAAAACCGACAGTACTTTTGGTAACGCCAAAGTTGATTTTGAGCAAAGCAATTTTTTAATTAAAAACTATTTCGAGCATCATAAACACGCCATTGTAGTAGCTACTGGCTTTATTGCCAGCGATAACCAAAACCGCATTACCACCCTTGGCCGTGGCGGCAGCGATTATACTTCTGCTATTTTGGGGGCTGCCCTAAATTGCGAAAGCATAGAAATTTGGACGGATGTAGATGGGATGATGACCGCCGACCCTCGTAGGGTGCAAAAAGCTTTTTCGATGGACGAACTATCTTATACAGAAGCTATGGAGCTTTCGTTTTTTGGGGCTAAGGTAATTTACCCACCTACCATGACGCCCGCTTTCCTTAAAAAAATCCCCATCGTAATAAAAAATACGTTTAATACTGGCTTTGAAGGAACGGTTATCCGCCATAATATTAAACCCTCAAACCAAACCATTCGTGGCATATCATCGGTTGATGATATTAGCATTATTAACATACAAGGCAGCGGAATGGTGGGTAAAGCGGGTTTTAGTGGCCGTTTATTTTCGTTGCTTTCGCGAGAGCAGGTAAACGTAATCCTCATCACACAATCCTCATCCGAGCATTCGATAACCTTTGCCGTTAACCC
>RDXP01000011.1 GCA_004292865.1 Sphingobacteriales bacterium | reverse complement strand
GGTTTATGTAATTGTATTGGTTTTTATAAAACATTTATTTTCCTGTAAAATCAACCTAGTCTTATTACTTTTGCCTAATGCAATTATACAAACCGTTCCAAAAGTTTACTTTCGATAATACCCATTGCTTTTTAAGTGGCGAAAGCACCGAAAACGCAGCAAAAATTACCGTATTCCCTACATGGCTTATCCAACAATATAATTTGCTAGATAGGCCTTTTAAAATGCTGGACGAACGTATGCTTAGCTATGCCGATATACAAATACCCGTGTGTGCCGCTACGCAAAAACGGTTGGATGAATTAGAGCTCGACATAAAAATAGCCCTGCAAAAAGGTTATGAAGGTTTAAAAGCCCTACCCGAAATACAGCTATTTCAATGGGCTGGTAAAATTGTGTATGGTATTATTTTTAACGAGTTGCAAGCGGCCATTAAACAAAACCATGCCTCGGCCGATGGCTTTAATATGTCGCAGGGCTTAATACATAAATTTGCACACTTGCACACCATGTTGCAATCAATTACACAGCCCGTAGTTTTCGAAGATTTTAAACCGTGGAGTATTTTTTTGTATCGTGTAAAAAATCCAGCCAATGAATTTACTTACCGCGATGAAATAAATACGCTCACGTTTTCATTACGGATGAATGATTTTGGCTTAGTTATTAACCTTCAGGATAATGGCTTAAACCATTTGTACCACAAAACTATATTGGATAAAATAGTAGGTAAAACCCTGCATCCCATACAGTTTGAAGAATTATCGGCAAGGGTTTTTTACTCGGCTTATCTTTTTAACCGCCTGCCCGAATACCATATTATACCCACCGATACACAAGTTTTTATTAGTGCAATGCCTGTACGAGGGATGAGCAACAAACCTATTTTTGATGATTGGCATACTAAAACGTATGCCCAAGTGCTAGAAAACTTTTGGAAACGCTGGCAAATATTACTGCTCCAAATTATCAAAAACCCACAGCAACCTATAAGTTATTTATTTGATGCGGACGATAATTTTGTGGA
The DNA here is from genome assembly GCA_004292865.1 of Sphingobacteriales bacterium. Taxonomy (GTDB): domain Bacteria; phylum Bacteroidota; class Bacteroidia; order Sphingobacteriales; family Sphingobacteriaceae; genus Pseudopedobacter. The sequence continues at coordinate 269 of RDXP01000011.1, read as the reverse complement.
TTGTGATAGTGTGCAGCCACCCATGGTGTAGTAAAATTGCGCATTAACGTAATGTAGCTAAAGTAGCACAGCAAACAATTGTTTTATAATTTTTAGAAAAAACCTAGGCCAGCAATCATCACATCAGCTAGCTCCGCCACCTGCCTAACGGCGGTTTTCGGCTTTGCGATGGTTTAGGTACACAGGCTGGTGCTTTTTAATGCGGGTTTACCTTGCATCGTATTTTTTATACCGCCAGCTTTGTGTGCTTTGCGGTAAATTTTAACGCA
>RDXP01000138.1 GCA_004292865.1 Sphingobacteriales bacterium | reverse complement strand
CCCCACCCCTACCCATTCGATAACGCTGCTGCACCACTCACAATTTCTGTAAGTTCCGTGGTAATAGCGGCTTGGCGGGCTTGGTTGTAGGCTAATTTTAAGGCTTTTAATAAGTCGCCGGCGTTTTCGGTGGCTTTGTCCATCGCCGTCATACGGGCTCCGTGTTCGCTGGCGTGTGAGTCTAAAACAGCTTTATACAATTGTAGTTTAATGTTTTTGGGTATCAGTTGTGCTACAATTTCGGCTTGCGATGGTTCTAAAATATAATCGGTAGTGTTTGTTTTTTTATCGCTTTGTGCAGCTTTAGGTACGGGCAACAATTGCTCGGTAACCAATACTTGCATGGCTGCGTTTTTAAATTGGTTGTAAATAACTTCAACCTTATCGTAAGTGCCAGCCACAAAAGCATCCATAATGCTTTGGGTAATTTTAGCTACGTTTTCCGAATTCAAATCGGCATACACTTCGTTGTTATTGCCTACAACGTTGTATTGGCGTTTTTCGTAAAAGTCTTGTGCTTTTTTACCTATGGCCACAATGTGCAAATTACCTTTTAGGTGTAAGTTGCTGTAAGTGCTAGATATTAAATTATTAGCCGTTTTTATCACATTCATATTAAATGCGCCAGCCAAACCACGGTTAGAGGTAATTACCACCAACAACACATTTTTTACCTCACGCTGCTGCGTATAAACCGAAACGCCTTCTTCTAAAGTGGACGATAGATTACCTAAAATTTCTTTTAGTTTGGTAGCATAAGGGCGTAACTGTACAATAGCATTGGTGGCTCGTTTTAGCTTAGCTGCCGAAACCATTTTCATAGCTTTGGTAATTTGTTGCGTACTGCTTACCGATTTTATTCTATTTCTTACTTCTTTTAAGTTGGCCATTTTTTAATGGTTTTTATTATTGTAAAATGCTAAATTTTTAAGCCTAAAATAAACTAAATCAAGTGTGAATTAGGTTGTTATATCTTTTTGCGTTAACGATGGCAGCGATATCCTTTTTTTATGCCGTTTCTCCCCCTTTGGGGGTTGGGGGGACAAAAAATAAAAAAAGATTAAGCGTACAGCGTGTTACCTGCCTGCGTAGGCAGGTAACGCCCAAATTATAATTTAACTTACAAAAACTAAGTTTTTAAAAGTATAACTCGCTTTAGATGGTTAATTATTAATTTATTATTAACAATTAACCACTCACAATTATTTAATATTTTGCTGAAATTTCTTTTGCTACCGTATCTAATACACCAGTTAGTTGGTCGTCGAATTTACCAGCTTTTAAGGCTGCCAATACTTCGGGGTGTTGCAATTCTAACTGGGTAGTAAACTCTAACTCAAACTCACGTATGCGTTTTACAGGTACGTTACGCATTAGGTTTTTAACCCCTGCGTAAATAATTGCTACCTGTTTTTCAACCGTTACGGGGGCAAACTGCCCTTGTTTCAAAATCTCAACGTTACGGGCTCCTTTATCAATTACCAATTTGGTTGATGCATCTAAATCAGATCCAAACTTAGAAAATGCCTCTAATTCGCGGTATTGCGCTTGGTCTAGTTTAAGTGTACCAGCCACTTTTTTCATTGATTTAATTTGCGCATTTCCACCCACACGCGATACCGAAATACCTACGTTAATAGCCGGACGCACACCTGCATTAAACAAGTTAGATTCTAAAAATATTTGCCCATCGGTAATAGAAATTACGTTGGTAGGGATATAAGCCGAAACATCACCCGCTTGGGTTTCGATAATGGGCAATGCCGTTAACGAACCGCCACCTTTTACAATGCTACGGATAGACTCGGGCAAATCGTTCATTTGCTGTGCAATAGAATCGTTTTGGTTAATTTTTGCGGCTCGCTCTAACAAACGGGAGTGTAAGTAAAACACATCGCCTGGGTAAGCCTCGCGGCCTGGAGGGCGTTTTAATAATAACGAAACTTCGCGGTAAGCCACGGCTTGTTTTGATAAATCATCATAAATAATTAAAGCTGGCCTGCCTGTATCTCTAAAAAACTCGCCTATGGCAGCACCCGCAAATGGAGCGTAAAACTGCATTGGTGCAGGGTCGGCAGCTGATGCCGCAACTACTACCGTAAAGGCCATTGCTCCGTGTTCTTCCAAGGTTTTTACCACGTTTGCTACGGTTGAAGCTTTTTGCCCAATGGCAACATATATACAAAATACAGGTTTGCCTGCATCGTAAAATTCTTTTTGGTTGATAATGGTATCAATACAAACCGCCGATTTACCCGTTTGGCGGTCGCCAATTACCAACTCACGCTGGCCACGGCCAATAGGTATCATGGCATCAATAGCTTTAATACCTGTTTGTAAAGGCTCGGTAACGGGCTGGCGGTAAATTACACCTGGAGCTTTACGCTCTAGCGGCATTTCGTAAGTAGTACCAGCAATAGGGCCTTTACCATCAATAGGCTGGCCTAAAGTGTTTACCACACGGCCTAACATACCTTCGCCTACGTTAATAGAGGCTATGCGTTTGGTACGTTTAATGGTGTCGCCTTCTTTAATATCGTCCGATGCGCCTAACAAAACCACACCCACGTTGTCTTCCTCTAAGTTTAAAACAATGCCTTGTAGGCCACTTTCAAACTCTACCAACTCGCCAGCTTGTACTTGCGTTAAACCATATACACGGGCAATACCATCGCCTACTTGTAATACAGTACCTACTTCTTCTAATTCAGATTCTGACTTAAAGCCAGCCAATTGCTGACGCAAAATTGCTGATACTTCATCGGGTCTTACCTCTACCATTTTTTTATTTATTTAAGCTATTAATGTTAAAAATGCGTTTTTATATTTTTGTATTGTACTAAGCAATAATGCCTTGTGCAAATTCTTTTTTTAATTTAGCTAAGCTAGATGCTATGCTGGTATCTACCTGTTTATCGCCCACGGTTAGTATAAAGCCGCCTATTAAACTGGCATCCACGTAAGTGTTTAACACCACCTCGCCTTTTACAGCTGCCTTTACTACGGCGGTAATTTTATCGATACTGGCTTGGGTTAAGGCTGTTGCCGATGTTACCTTGGCTTTAAATATTTGCTTGTGGCTATTGTATTGGTTTAAAAACTCTTTGGCTGTACCGTAAATAATATCGGCTCGGCCTTTATCAATCACAATTTTTAAAAATGCTTGGGTGGTTTTATGCACTTTGGCAGCAAAAATTGCTTTAGTTATAGCGTTCTTTTTTCCTAGCGGGATAATCGGGTTTTTTAAAACCGCTTGCAGCTCGGTATTGGCTTTTAAGGTTTGCACAAAAAACTGCATATCGGTTTTAATTTCCTCTAAAGCGTTTTGCTCAAGGGCTAAATCAATGAGAGATTTTGCGTATCGCGATGCTACTTTAATTTCCGACATTTTTAGTTGAGTTTAACGTCGTTTAACAATTGTGTTACCAAAGTTTCTTGTGCTTGCTTATCGGCAAATTGGGTTTTTAAAACCTTTTCGGCAATTTCTAAAGATAGGCTGGCCACTTGGCTTTTAACCTCGCTTAAAGCGGCAATTTTTTGGTTATTGATTTCCGTTTTTGCTTTCTCAATCATTTTATTGCCTTCGGCTTGTGCGCTTGCTTTTGCTTCGGCAACAATTTGGTCTTTAAGCGTTTTTGCTTGTTTTAAAATCTCATCACGCTCGGCCCTAGCTTGTTTAAGCAGGCTTTCGTTTTGGTTAGTTAAAGCAGAAATTTCTTCACGGGCAATTTCGGCTTTGTTTAGCGCATCTTCAATAGAACGCTCACGCTCGTGTATGGCAGTTAAAACTGGTTTCCACGCTAATTTTTTTAATAACACTAGTAATATCAAAAACGATATTAATGTCCAAAAAACTAAACCTATACTGGGGGTTACTAAATCCATATTATTTTAAAAATATAATTTTTTTTTGTTTAACATAAAATTGGAGCATAGCCAATCGCTATGCTCCAATTTTAAAATTACGCTGGGTTATTACCCAACAATGCTACTACCACACCAAATAAAGCAACACCCTCGATAAGAGCGGCTGCGATAATCATTGCAGTTTGAATTTTTGAAGCGGCTTCTGGCTGGCGAGCAATACCTTCCATTGCTTTACCACCTACTTGACCAATACCGATGCCTGCACCGATAACTGCTAAACCTGCACCAATTGCAGCGATTGAACCTACCATAACAATTTTAATTATATATTATTTATTAAACAAATGTGTTTCTTAATGATGATGCTCTTCTACCGCTGTACCTATAAACAAGGCGGTAAGCATGGTAAAAATAAAAGCCTGTAAAAATGCCACCAATAACTCTAGCACACTCATAAACAATACGAATGCTACCGAAACTGGGGCAATGGCCAAGCTTTTAAAAATAAAAATTAACGATACTAAACTTAATATAATAATGTGCCCAGCCGTAATATTGGCAAACAAACGTATCATTAATGCAAAAGGTTTAGAAAATATACCTATAATTTCAACTATCCACATAATGGGTAATAACCAAAAAGGTACATCGGGTTTAAATATATGGCTCCAATAATATTTGTTGCCGTTTAGGTTTACTATTATTAGCACAATTGCCGATAACACCAAAGTAAAAGCAATATTACCCGTAACGTTAGCCCCACCAGGAAAAATTGGGATTAAACCCAACAAATTATTAAACCAGATAAAAAAGAAAATGGTTAATAGCAGGGGCATAAATTTTTCGTATTTATAACCAATATTTGGGCGGGCAATATCGTCTCTTACAAAAATTATAAAAGGTTCGGCAAATGATTGTAATCCTTTAGGTGCTTTACCATATCTGGTTTTGTATGCGCTAGCTACTTTGGTAAACACCAATAATATCATTATAACAGCTATAAACATGGCGGCTACGTTTTTGGTGATAGAAAAATCGTAGAGGTGTGCGCTAGCTTCTTCGTCTATTTCGCCATCAGCGGCTAATATTTTTATATGCTCTTCTTCGTTTAGATAAGTATTTTTACCGCTGTTATACGCTACTGCTTGGTGGTGTTCGTTTACCAATTTACTTGATAAAAAAATATCTAAACCATTTGGCGTAAATAATATTACGGGTAGCGCAATAGAAGTATGGCCAAATAAGTGCCAGCTGTGGGTATCGCTTATGTGTTCTAAAATAGTAACGGTTGGGTCAAATTTTTCTTCGGCAGTGGGTGCAGTTTCGTTATGGGCGGCGGTTTCGCTATGCGGCGCCACTGTTAGCGGTGTTTCGGCAAAGCTGTTTATCGAAGAAAAAAGTAGAAAAACCGCGAGTAAGGTCGTTAATCTAAAATTTTTATAATTTAAAATATGGCTAAACTCCATCAATTGCTTGTTTTTAACTTTTTATTTGGGTGGCGCAAGTTAAGTAACAAAGTATAAATTTCAAAGGCGGTAAACAATAAATAAACTAAAAAAAAGTTAACGATAAATAAAACAGGCTTTACGCTATAAATTTGCAAGTAAACCACCACTAATGCCATACAAAATAACAGTTTTATTACATTGGCAGCTAAAATTATAAAAGTGCTGTGCGAGCTGTTTTTTTTGCTGGCTATGTAGCTCGCATTAAACGCTAGCAAGGTTATACCCGCCACAAAAGTAAAAATTACCCAAAATTTAGGAACAAACAAATTATTACTAGGTAGCAAATAATGTACCGCCTGTACTGCTACAATAAGGATAAGGGTAAAAAAAAGAAAATAAACGTTGGGCTTTAACATCAAACTTTACAGTTATATAAACCTATAAGGTTTTGGGGATTCCCATTTTTAAAAAACTTTATAGCGCTTTATAATTACAACGATAATATCTCCACAATTTTTAACATACTATCGTTAATATCTTCGATATGTTTTACCGCTGCCGCAAAAGGTGTGTAGGCTACGTTGCCGTGTACCAAACCTAACATTTCGCCTTTACGGCCTTTTAGCAATTGCTCTACCGAGGAAACGCCTAGTCGGCTGGCCAATACCCTATCCATACAGGTAGGTTTGCCGCCTCGCTGTAAATGGCCTAATACCGAAACTCGGGTATCGTAATTAGGGAATTTTTCTCGCACCATTTCACCTATGCGCATACCAAAACCACCATCTTCTTCGTCTTCGCCTACCATAATAATTTTAGATGATTTATAGCGACGGCCCATTTCTAATCGTTTAATTAAAAAATCGAAATCACGTTTAGAATCAGGTATTAAAACCGAATCGGCACCAACGCCAATGGCGCTTCTAAGGGCAATTAATCCATTATCGCGGCCCATAACTTCCACAATAAATAAACGGTCGTGAGACTCGGCGGTATCTCTAATTTTATCTACCGCATTTACCACCGTATTAATGGCGGTATCGTAACCAATGGTAAAATCGGTACCGTATAAATCGTTATCAATAGTGCCAGGAATACCCATTATAGGCATTTTATATTCTTTGCCAAATATATCAACACCTACAAAAGTACCATCACCACCAATGGCAATAAGGGCATCAATATGGGCGGCTTTTAAGTTATCGTAAGCTTTTTTACGGCCTTCGGGGGTTTTAAATTCGGGGCAACGGCTGGTTTTTAAAATAGTACCACCACGGTGTATGGTATTAGCAACCGAGTGCATATCCATATCCATAAACTCGCCACTTATCATCCCTTCAAAACCTTTCATAATACCCACCACTTCAACTTTGTGGTACAATGCCGTTCGTACTACTGCCCTAATGGCCGCGTTCATCCCAGGGGCATCGCCACCTGAAGTAAAAACGCCTATTTTTTTAATCTCGGTTTTCATTTTTGTTGTGTTTTGTATGCCAATTTTCCGCTATCCAAAAAATTGATGTAATTTTTTATATCTAAATTAAATGCTTGGGGCAAATTTAATACCTTTTCTTGATTATTTACGATAACATAATAAGGTTGCGAGTTGGTATTAAACTTTTTTGCCTGTAAATCGCTCCATTTATTGCCAATAGTTTTAATTTTTTTGCCCGATAGCGTAGAAACGTATTGCTCGGCTTCGGGTAACTCGGTTTTATCATCCACGTAAAGTGATACAATAACAAAATCGTTGTTTAAACGCTTTAAAACTTCGGTATCGCTCCACACCGCTGCTTCCATTTTTCGGCAGTTTACGCAACTGTGCCCCGTAAAATCAATTAATAAAGGTTTGTTAACGGTTTTGGCGTAAGCAAGGGCTTCATCATAATCAAAAAACGCATCTAAGTTTAAGGGGGCTTTAAATTTATCGCTATATTTTTTTTCCACTTTCGTGGGATGATTTGCTGGCGTTAATGCGGCGGTATATAAATCGAAATCTTGCGATGTTTGGGGCGGCAACCAAGCACTGATGCTTTTTAAAGGCGCACCCCAAAGCCCCGGCACCATATAAACCGTAAAAGCGAGTACCAAAATGGCCAAAAAGAAACGAGGTAAGGGGATATGTAATAAATCGTTATCATGCGCAAATTTTATTTTGCCTAAGAGGTAACATCCCATCAAGGCAAAAATAACTATCCACAGCGATAGGAAAATTTCACGATCTAGTAAATCAAAATGGTAAGCCAAATCTACATTCGATAAAAACTTGAGCGCAAAGGCAAGCTCCAAAAATCCCAAAACTACTTTTACACTATTTAGCCAACCGCCCGATTTAGGTAACGATTTTAACCAGCCCGGGAAAGCCGCAAACAACGCAAACGGAATGGCCAAGGCCAACGCAAAACCAAACATACCCATTGCTGGGGCAAGCCTGCTACCCGTAGTAGCTGCCTGCACCAGTAGCGTACCTATAATAGGGCCAGTGCATGAAAAAGAAACCAAGGCTAGTAAAAAAGCCATAAAAAATATACCTGTATATCCTTTTTTATCGGCCTGTGTATCTATTTTATTTACCCAAGCTGCGGGCAAAGTAATTTCGAAAGCCCCCAAAAACGAGATGGCAAAAACCACCAACAGCACAAAAAACCCGAAGTTAAAAATGCCGCTACTGGCCAAATCATTTAAGGCCGCCGAGCCAAACCAAACGCTAATTAACATACCTAAAGCCACATAAATAGCAATAATAGATAAGCCGTAAATACTAGCCAACTGTATGGCTTTTAATTTGCTACCGCCTTTTTTAGTAAAATAGCTGATGGTAAGCGGCAACATAGGGAAAATGCAAGGCATTATTAAAGCTACAAATCCGCCTAATAATCCTGCTAAAAAAATGGCCCATAAACTTTGGTTTGGTGGGATGGTTTGGGTGTAGGCTTGTGTGGTTTGTTGCGGTATTTTAATGGTATCTATTGTTTTTTTATGGGTGTTGTGGGTTTTTGCTGTAGTGTCTTTAACTGCAATTTTTGTGCTGTTTAAAACCGTTTTTTGGCTGGCCTTTACTTGTTTTATCTCAAAACTAAATTGGTTTTCGGTGGGCGGTAAACAGCTTTTATCGTTACACACCATATACTCGTAACTGCCGGTAACGGTGGTTACAGGTGTTTTAGTTTTTATGCGTTGGGTAAAATAAACGGCATTAATATGCCAATTTATGGCCATATTAAAGTTTTTATCAAAAGCCGAAACGGGTTTAGGGCTTTCGGTAACTTTGCCTACTAGCGCATAATTTTTATTTTTGGCGAAGGTAAACGAAGTGGCTATGGGGCCACCATCGGCAATATGTAAACCGTAAAGGTGCCAGCCAGCATCGAGGGTGGCTTTAAAAATTAAATTGGTTTCGGTGGCGTTTATTTGTTTTTGGCTAAGCGTCCATTTTACTGGGTTTAGTATTTGTGCCATCCCCGAAAGGGAAATAATAGATAGGGTAAATAAAAAAACTATTTTTTTCATTGCTGCAAATATCGGAAAATGAAATAAGGATTTTAGAACAAAGTGGTATAATAAAATAGATAGCGTGGAAATATATGTTTAAACGGTGTATTTGATTAATTGGGATTGTGATTTATTTTATAATACACAGCAAACCTATTATTAAAGATTGGGACGAGTAAATTAAAACGATATTTTTTTGTTAAAATTGGACTTGTTACATTTAGGTAGCAAATAGCGGTAAAGGTAAATTAAAAAATATTTTTTGGGGCTAAACCCAAATACAAGCCAACATAATTATGATTATACAAGCCAAACCTATTCCGTTTTTTGTAATAAAAAAAGGGGTACAGTTTTTAACATGGTTGTTTAGAGGCCGATTTAATAAGCTGGTAATTAAAAAAACGGAGGTATATAAAAACCATTCGTATATGTTAATGAGCAATCATTTTGGTTTTTGGGATGGTTTTTGGGCTTGCTACTTGTGCATTAACGGCATCTACGAAAGTGGAAATATAAAGGGTTTTTATATAATGATATTAGAAAAACAGCTACAAAAAAATATGTTTTTACGGTATTTTGGTTGTTTTTCTATCGCCCCGGGCAGGGCAAGTATTAGCGAAAGTTTGGATTATGCAGCCCAAGTTTTAAACACACCGGGTAATGTATTGCTAATGTATCCGCAGGGTAACTTGGAGTCGCAATATGTGCGCCATATATTGGTTAAAGAGGGTATTGGCGAAATTACTAGCCGCATTACAGGCAATTGCCAGCTTATATGGAGTAGTAATTTTGTAGAATATTTTGAAAGTTTTAAGCCTTCGGTTTATTTTAATATGCTGGATTGTGGTACGGCTAAAGCGTTTGATATAAACGATTTTACACAAAAAATAAATCAACACCATAACGGGGCTATGCAAAAACAGTTTAGGTTTACCCACGAAATTTAGTTAAATATTACCCTCCCGAAAACTTAAACACTTTATTTAGTTTTTCGTCGGATACAAAGGAAACATCTAAATCTTTGATAATACCTGTATTGAGGCTGTAAGCCCAGCCGTGTACTTGTAAATCTTGTCCGTTTTTCCAAGCGTTTTGTATGGTGGATGTTTTGCAAAGATTATATACGTTTTCTACTACGTTTAACTCTACCAAGCGGTTGGCTTTTTGTTCGTAATCTTCAATTAAATCTAGCTCGGTGGAGTATAAACGGTACACATCTTTAATATGGCATAACCAGTTATCAATAAGGCCGTACTGCCTATTGTTCATGGCAGCAATAATGCCTCCACAGCCGTAATGGCCACACACAATTACGTGTTTTACTTTTAAAATAGCAACGGCATAATCTAATACACTTAGCATATTCATATCGGTATGTATCACCATATTGGCAATGTTGCGGTGTACAAATATATCGCCGGGGTTGGTCCCTGTAATTTGGTTGGCCGGTACACGGCTATCGGCGCATCCTATCCACAGTATCGGTGGTTTTTGACCTTTGGCTAGCTTATCAAAAAAATTAGGGTCTTCGACCAAAGTGTTTTCTACCCATTCTTTGTTCCATTTTAACAGGTTTTCGTAGCTTATATCGTTGGTATTGTGGGCCATTTAGGGTATAAATTTGGGATAGTACAGATTGTTTATTTTTAAACCAAGCCGTTTCGTTTGCGTAAAAACCACTCGGTGCTTAGCAAAGCTAAAAGTATAAAAAACAACCATTTCAAGTTTATTAAACTTTCGTATTGTTCGTCTTCGTGTATAATGGTTTTTATTTGAGGACTATTTTCGAGCAGTTTTTCCAATGTTTTTATTTGGTAAGGATAAAGCATTTTACCCCCCGTTACAGCCGAAAGGTTATACAATAGTTGGTGATTGGCCTTAGTTTGGGAATATTCGGCCATATTTGGGCTTACCATAAATTGCCCAATGGCGGTATATTTTTTAGCACCTAGGCTAGTACTCGCCGTAAAACTGTACTCGCCAGCAGGCATATATCCAGCATCTAATTGGTATTGATTATTGCTACGAGAAAATAAAAAGCTGTATTTTTTGTTGGTGTTGCTTTTAATTTCGAGCCTAACATCGGGCTCGTTAGTAGGTTCTAATGCTTCGTTATATAGGCCAGCATCAAGGTGTACGCTTTCGTTTTCGGCAAACTGGGTATGGCTGGGTGTAGCCCAAAAGTTTTTGCGGCTTTGGCTAGCGGTTAAGTAGCGGATGGTTTTGTTTATCAATTCATCGAACCTTAAAAAATTGCCATGTTGTTTAAAATCGTTAAATCGCCATCGCCATATACCCTCTCCTAGTAAAACAGCTGTCTTAATTTCGGCACTTGTTGCGTATATAAATAAGGGTTGCCCGCTTGTTCGGTTGTTTAATAATGCGGTGCCACTAAGGGAGCTAATGGCATTTACTGGCGATAAAAGTACAGGCCACTGCGCTATATCGTTTTTAACATTATCGCTTAATGCAAAACCTGCAAAAGCGGTGTTTATAGCGGGCGAAACATCGTTTAATTGTCCTTGGCCGCTTACGCTGATTACGTTTTGAGCATTATTAAACGCATTAAGGTTACTGCCAGCACCCAAAATATACAAATGTGGAATATGCGCCACTTGTTTTAAAATAGCATTGGCCGAGCTGTTTATGGAGGGTATTTGGTATAAAACCACCAAATCATATTTACCTACATTGCTTATACTTTCGCCCTCAAATTGTGTATTTACCACATAGCTTTTATTGCTTTGCAAGGCTTGTTTTAAAGCCGAAATATCGGGATGTGGTGCATTGGCATAAATTAATATTTTTTGCTTCTCATCTATAACTTCAACAAAAACGTTTTGTGCATTGTTGCTTAATGAAACTTCGTTACCGATGTTTTTTAGCGATACCGCTATTTTTTGTATTCCTTTTTTGGTAGTGTTAAGGTTAAACGTATAGGTTTTATAAAAATCGTTTCGGTCGATAATAATTGCTGTGCTAAACTTTTGCCCATCGCTGCTAAGCACATTTAATAATGTGGATTTTCCTTTGGCTTGTTTTGCAGCAACGCTTACCATTATTTGATGTTGGTTTCCCAAATACACCAATGGGTTGTATTTAACATCGGCAATAAGCACATCTTTTTTGGCAATGGTATCGCCCAGGGCAATGGTATAAACTGGGCTTTTGGGCATTATACCTTCATCGCTTGGGTTTGCGCCTTGGTTAATTATCCCATCGGAAGCTACAATAATAGCCCCTATATTTTTTGCTTCGTAATCGGATTTTATGGTTTCAAATAATTGCGAAAAATTGGTTTGCTGGGCGGTATAATTAAAATCGAAACCATCGTTTACCTTATCGCCAAAGTGATAAACCTTTACTTGGTACATGCTAGCCAGGCTTGCCTGCAACTGGCGCAATGCGGTTTCATATTGCGGCTTATTAAAATTTTTAGCTGCTGATAATGGTATAGATGTTGAATTATCTTGTGCAATAATGATGATTGGTTTTTCAACCCGCTTATGTACTTGCCTTATAAGTGGATTAAGCAATAACACACATAGCAAGCTAATGAATACCCACCTAAATCCAAATAAAAATACCTGTAATGGTTTACTTTTAAGCTCCGAAATTTTATATAAAAAAACAGCATACAGCAAGCCCACTAGCAAGCAAAGCAAAAGCCACCAAGCAGGGTAATTGTTAAAATTTATGAGTAAAAGCGAAGGCATTAATTGTGGCTTTGGCTAGCTTTAATGGCAAGTAATTGAGGCGTATTAAGTACATTTTTAAAATTTAGGTTTATCAAACCATTATATAATAATTTATCTCCCGTCCATAAGCTAGCGTTTAAAAATTTAGTTAATGCCACAAAATCCGTACCGTCTAAATCTATTTTTTTTGTTAATTGGCCGATGACTAACCATATATTGGTTGGTTGAGATACCTTATTATAAATTTTCAATCTCGTTTTTGGTTAATCCTGTTGCTGTAATAATAATTTCTAAAGAAACTCCATTTTGCTTTAATGATTTTGCAACTTCCATTTTCCCCTCTACTTTTCCTTTCTTTTCGGCCTTTTTAACCGCAAAATCAAGCCTACCAATTTCGTCTCTTTCTTTTATTGATGCTCGTTCATAATCCTCTAATTCTTGCTTTGTCCAATTTTGTTTATCAGCTTCTGTGTAGGCCTCTTTTAAGCCTTCGTCTTTTACACTTTCGGGAATTAAAGTTAGGTTTTCTGCATTTTTAATAAAATAAGTCCATTGGTCAATACTGGTTTCTAACTGGTCAATAGTTTTGTTAAACTTTGGTATTTCAATAAAATTAAATTCAATATCTTGTATAATTTGTTCTTTGGTTTCAACATCTAAAACTTTGTGTCGGCTAAAATAATTTTTATTTTGAGCTATCTCAAACTCAAGTATTCCAATAAAGTAAACAGGTTTTAATTTATTATATTCAACACCTTTGTTAATTTGTAAAACGTAGCTTTGAGATGTGTAGTAAAGAATTCGTTTGTTAAAGTAATCTAATTCTGCTACTTGCATTTCAACTATAAAAGTGTTTCCTTTCTCATCTTTTGCTTTCACATCAACGATAGTAGATTTTCCACCACTTAGTTTCCCTAATTGATATGGGTTTGTAATTTCAACATCAATTATTTGCTCATTTTGAGGTAAGTCAATAACAGCGTTTAGAAACGAAATAAGGGATTTTTTCTTGCTGTTGTTTCCGAAAATTTTTCTGAACGCAATGTCATTAGTTATATCTACAAATTTCATAATACAAATTTAGCATAAATTGTTCGAGTTTAGATACCTACATGTAGCGTAAGTCTAATAATAACTTCTTTGATGTGCTTACAATTTTCAGATTATCTAATTTTTTTTGCTTAAAAATAACGCTATTTTTTCATAACGCCAACGCTCAAAAATTTCTAAAGTTTACTCCAACAAAAAAACACTCTCTACAACATCCCACCACATACCGAAATCACCTGCCCATTCACATACGCACTCATATCCGAAGCTAAAAATACGCATACATTGGCTACATCCTCAGGTTCGCCGGCTCGTTTTAAAGGAATATCTTTTTCCCAGCCTTCCACTACTTTGGGGTCTAATACGGCGGTCATTTCGGTACGGATAAAACCTGGTGCTACCACATTGGTACGGATATTTCTGGAACCTAATTCTTTAGCTATTGATTTTGAAAAACCAATAATACCAGCCTTTGAAGCTGCGTAATTGCTTTGCCCAGCATTGCCTTGTATGCCCACTACCGAACTCATATTGATAAAAACACCTTTGCGGTTTTTCATCATAATTTTTGATGCTGCCTTGGTGGTGTTAAATATAGATTTTAAGTTTACCTGTACTACATCGTCAAAGTTTTCTTCGGTCATACGCATTAAAAGGCCATCTTTGGTAATACCCGCATTGTTTACCACAATATCAATAGTGCCAAAATCGGCCACAATATTGTTAATCAATTCCTCGGCTTCGCTGGTTTTAGAAGCATCGGAACGGTAACCCTTTACTTTGGTGTTAAAAGCTTTAAGTTCGTTTTCTAAAGCCTCGCCCTGCGCTACTGATGAGAGGTAGGTAAATGCTACATTAGCACCTTGTTCGGCAAATTTTTCGGCTATTTTTCGGCCTATTCCTTTTGATGCGCCAGTTATCAACGCTGTTTTTCCTTCTAATAATTTCATGTTTTAATATGGATGGTTAAAGGCGTAAAAATAGCAATATTTATGATTTAGGTGGAATGTATTGTGGGTTATTCGATTTTTATGTCTCCTATATTTAAGCAAAACAACATCTAAAGGGTATTCGGGTTTTTTATTTTTTCGCTTGTTTTAACAAACATTCTCAATTTATCTATCTTTACCGCCCATGCAAGGATTGGTTATAAAATCTACTGGGAGTTGGTACACGGTTTTGGGTAGCAATAACGTTACGTACGATTGCCGCATAAAAGGAAAATTTAGAATGAAGGGCTTGGTAACCACTAATCCTATTGCCGTGGGCGATGTGGTTGATTTTGAATTAGAACCCGAACTAGCAACAGCCCTAATTACACATTTACACCCCCGCAAAAACTACATTATTCGTAAATCTATCAACTTATCAAAACAGGCGCAGGTAATTGCGGCAAATATAGATCAGGCTTGCTTGGTAGTAACGCTAGCATCGCCACGCACATCGTTAGGGTTTATAGATAGGTTTTTGGTAACTGCCGAAGCATACAGCATACCCACCGTTTTAATATTTAATAAGTTGGACTTGTATGGCCTTGAGGGTAAACAAATACTAGCAAGCTATATGGCTGTGTACGAAAAAATAGGCTACCCTTGCTATGCTGTTTCGGCCCTTAACGGGGATAATTTAGCCGTGGTAAAAGCCTTATTAAAAAACAAAACCTCCTTATTTTCGGGACATTCGGGTGTAGGAAAATCAAGTTTAATTAACCAAATTTTACCCGAACTAGCATTACGAACAGGCGAAATATCTGATTTTAGCGATAACGGTAAACATACCACCACCTTTGCCGAAATGTTTAATTTGCCTTTCGGCGGAAAACTTATTGACACGCCTGGCATACGCGAATTAGGTATTATTGATATTGAAAAATACGAACTTGGGCATTTTTTTCCCGAAATGCGCCAAAGACTAAATACCTGCAAATACCACAACTGTGTACATGTAAACGAACCTGGCTGCGCCGTTTTAAATGCCCTACAAAACGGCGAAATCGAAGCCTCTCGTTACGATAGTTATATGAGTATTTATTTAGGTAATAATAGCCGTGGGTAATTGCCTATATTGATTTAAAAAAAGTTTATAAAGCGAAATTGAGTTTATTTATTACTCTTCCACAATTTCGCTGTTGAGCGATGCTTCGGGTTTTACTTCTTCTTTAAAATATCGTTTTTGGTACAATAAAATAAACAATACACCAATAGAAATTGAGGCATCGGCGAGGTTAAACACGGGCCTAAAAAATATAAACTCTTCGCCTGCCCAAAGCGGAAACCATGCGGGGTAATGGCCTTCTATTAGTGGGAAATACAGCATATCTACCACACGGCCGTGAAAAAGTTTTTCGTAACCGTAAATTAAACCGTAAGCCACCGAATCAATAATATTACCCAATGCACCGGCAAAAATAAAGGCTACATTTAATATTAAACCACGGTTATATTTGTTTTTAATAAGATGAATTAAACCGTAGCCTATGCCACCAACGGCAATAATACGGAAAACAGAAAGTGCTAGTTTGCCCCACTCGCCGCCAAACTCCATACCAAAAGCCATACCGTTGTTTTCGGTAAAATGTATAATAAACCAGTTGCCTAGTACATTAAACTCTTGCCCTAAATACATATTGGTTTTAACCCAGGTTTTAAATACTTGGTCTAAAATCAGGATAGTTATAATAGCAATTAGTGGCTTGGTATAACCCTTCATTTTAGTATTGTTTTAACTTGGCTTCCATACTTAAAGTGGCGTGTGGCACAGCCCTTAAACGTTCTTTAGGTATTAATTTACCCGTTTCGCGGCATATACCATACGTTTTATTTTCTATACGTACCAATGCCGACTCTAAACTTTCGATAAACTTTTTTTGGCGGGCTGCCAATTGGTTTAACTGTTCTTTTTCTAACGTTGCCGAGCCATCTTCAAGCGTTTTATATGTACCCGCCGTATCGTCGGTACCGTTAGCATTGGGGTTACTCATTGATTTTGCTAGCGACAATAATTCTTCTTGTGCGCTTTTTAGTTTTTCGGCTATTAAGGTTTTAAACTCTTGTAAATCAGTATCGGTATATCGGTTTATTGCCTTGCTTTCCATTCTTTTTAATCTTTTTGTATTGCTATTAGTAATTGTGTTTCTTGTATTTCTATGTTGCTGCCTATGCTTAAATTTTCGGCTAAAATAAGGCTATTTGCCAAAGTTTCGGCGCAAATATAAGATAAATTTTCAGCCACCGATTGTGCAATTAAAGGATGGTTTTGTAATTGCACTTTTATCTTATCGGTAACTTCTAAGCCCATATCTTTCCGTAGGTTTTGTATGCGGTTTATTACCTCACGGGCAATACCTTCGCTTTTTAACTCGGCGGTAAGTGTAACATCTAAAGCCACCGTTAGCTTGCCTAGGTTGGCTACTTGCCAGCCGGGTACATCTTCGGCAATAATTTCTACATCTTCGGCTTCGATAATATAAGCGGTATTTGCAATAGCTACGTTGCCGTTTTGTGTTAAAGTTTCTATTTGCTGCTGGCTAAAATTTGCAATAGCTTCCGATACCAGCTTCATATCTTTACCTACTTTTTTACCCAAAGATTTAAAGTTTGCCTTGATTTTCTTTTTTATAAAACCGCTGGTATCGGCAATAAACTCAATTTGCTTGATGTTTGTTTCGGATAAAATGAGTTCTTTTACCCGCTGTACTTTAGCCTCAAAAGTGTTATCTAAAACAGGTAACAATATTTTACCCAATGGTTGCCTTACGTTTATGCCCACTTTTTTGCGTAACGATAATACCATTGATGATATATTTTGCGCCAAAGCCATTCGTTCTTCTAAATCAATATCCACCAAATTAGCGTTATACGCTGGAAAATTAGTAAGGTGTACCGACTCTTGATTTTCTTTTTTTGTTACCGAGTTTAAATCGTTAAACAACCTATCGGCAAAAAAGGGCGCAATAGGGCTCATTAATTTGGCTACTGTAATTAAACACGTGTAAAGCGTTTGGTAGGCCGATAGTTTATCGTTATTGCCCGCTACATCGGTTTTCCAAAAACGGCGGCGACTAAGCCTTACAAACCAGTTGCTTAAATGCTCATCTACAAAGTTTTGTATGGCTCGGGCGGCTTTGGTGGGTTCAAAATCTTCATAAAAACCATCTACTTGTTGGGTTAAGGTGTTTAATAGTGATAATACCCAACGGTCTATTTCGGGGCGTTGGTTGCTTTCTAAATCCGCCCCAGCGTAATCAAATTTATCGATATTGGCGTAAAGCGTAAAAAAAGCGTAGGTGTTATAAAGCGTACCAAAAAATTTACGCCGAACTTCATCCAAGCCATCCAAATTAAATTTTAGGTTATCCCAGGGCGATGCATTGCTAATCATATACCATCGGGTGGCATCGGCTCCATACGTTTCGATGGTGGCAAAAGGGTCAACGGTGTTACCTAAACGTTTCGACATTTTATTGCCGTTTTTATCCAGCACCAAACCGTTTGATACCACGTTTTTAAACGCCACACCATCGGTTAACATTACCGCTATGGCGTGAAGCGTAAAAAACCAGCCCCGGGTTTGGTCCACACCTTCGGCAATAAAATCGGCCGGAAAAGCCGTTGTAAAGCCATCGCCGAAAGGCAAATTAGGGTTGGCGGCATTTTTATTTAAACCCCATTGTGCGTAAGGCATTGCGCCGCTATCAAACCAAACATCAATTAAATCGGGTTCACGGAACATTTTTTCGCCTTTGGGCGATACCAAAAATACATCATCAACAAAAGGGCGGTGCAAATCTTGCAGGCGGAAACCTTGGGGCATAAATCCCGCCGCAGCGGCTTTATCAATTTCTTGATTTAGCTGTTCGATGCTGCCAATGCAAATTTCTTCGCTGCTATCGGCAGTGCGCCAAATAGGCAAAGGTGTGCCCCAATAGCGTGACCGAGATAAATTCCAGTCCACCAAGTTTTCTAACCAATTGCCAAACCTACCTGTGCCTGTACTTTCGGGTTTCCAGTTTATGGTTTTGTTAAGCTCCACCATGCGTTGTTTTACGGCGGTAGTTTTTATAAACCAACTATCTAGCGGATAGTACAATACAGGTTTATCAGTTCGCCAGCAATGTGGGTAACTGTGTTCGTATTTTTTAACGTCAAAGGCTTTGTTATCTTCTTTAAGTTTTATGGCAATTAAAACATCGGTAGGTTTAAAGTCGGGAGCTTGGCGTTCTTCATCGCTATAATATTCTTCTTTTACGTATCGACCAGCAAAATCGGTAACTTCGGCTACAAATTTTCCTTGCTTATTTACCAGCGGAAATTCGTTTCCTTTTTCATCAAAAATCATTACCGATGGTACGTTGTTTTCTTTGGCTGCCCTAAAATCATCGGCACCAAAAACCGAGGCAATATGTACCACACCAGCTCCATCGTCGGTAGTTACAAAATCGGCGGCAATAACTTTAAAAGCGTTTTGCAGCAAATTATCGTTGGTAACATAAGGCATTAATTGGTGGTAGCGTAAACCCACCAAATCGTCGCCAGTAAACTCGGCTACAATTTGCCACGGCGTAGCACCTTTGGGGTTATCGGCGTAAGCCTTAAAATCGCCATTTTCTTGCTCGGCTTTAAAATGTTTGGCTACTAAGTTTTTGGCCAATACCACGCTAACAGGCTTAAAAGTATATTGGTTAACAGTTTTTATTTTAACGTAGGTAATTTTTTTGCCTACGGCTAGGGCGCAGTTCGA